>NZ_CDRJTB010000038.1:0-60672 GCF_976954365.1 Paenibacillus sp. Marseille-Q9583 | reverse complement strand
CAACCTGGTTATTTGCCCCAGTGTAGGCAAAAATATTATTTTGGAAATAAATATGCAAGTTGGAGGCCGTCGGATCAAATACTAACGAACTGCTATTCTTCAATGGTGTGACGATAACATTGTTATAGTATAATCCGCTTAATTCCTCGCTCGTTGAAGACCCTCCCGCAAGTAATATAAGACTGTTAAAGCTCTTGTTAAAATCCGGGCTGCGACCGTCGTTCACGCTAATGTTATAGCGAACGATATTGCCCTTGGCAGCATTCATCTGTAAGTACCAACCGCCATAGTTATTTCGGCTGTAATTGTATTCATACACATTGTCCTGACAATAGTTGTCAATGTCCCATGCCATACCGTCATTACTTGCATGATAAGGGTTGTCCAAGGCTTCATTATAGCGGAAGATCGTGCCTTTACTTGCCATAATCCACGCTGCCGCATAGTTTTGCGAACCTAGATATGTTGGCGTTGTATTATTTGGCCCCCAGTTCGTAACCAGGTTACCGCTCTTATCACTTAAATAGCTGTATCCGCTGTCTGTGACCACATTTCGTTCCACAAGGGAGTTGTTCCCACCGGACATGACAATGCCATCTCCAACCGAACTAGAAATCCAGTTGTTTCTAAACACAGCGTTTGATGCCCAAGGATAGCTTGAGTTACTCCAAGTAATGCCTGTGTTATTCGTCCCTGGATTGCTTGGCCCGTAGGCATTATTGCGAATACCTTCGTTATCGCAGCGAAGGGTTTTATTACCTTCAACCAATATATCTACATAACCATTAATAATGATGCCGCCGGATACCTTACTTGCTCCATTTGCTTGGTGCAGCCCATTTACATCATGAACGTAGTTATCTCGAATGACGATTCCTTGCATACGAGCATCAGCATAATCTTGAATATTAAACTGACCTTGTCCCAGCTTGGAAATCCGTGACATTACAGCGATACCGGAACGGCCGTCCCCTGCTTTATTGCCGATGTTCGTTACTTCAATTCCACTGACTACCCAATAGTTAACGTCATATAACTCAATTGTACCGTTTAAGGAAATGCCTGATGGGCTTGATGCTGTTCCTCCACCATTAATTATCGGGCGTTGGTTGGGGTCGGTCGTATTATATTTTGTAAGCGTAATCGGATTTCCTTCCTCACCATTACCGCGCAGTCTGATTTGTTCGTTCCATACGCTATTCGCGTCCAGATAAATGGTTGAACCTGGCATAAATACATATTCATTAATCTTGGAGATTGATTTCCATGCCGTAGCCGGTGTGCGTCCATCTGCTTGATCGTCACCGTTGTTGGAGAAATAATAATCACGGACTTCAAGTGGTAGAATGTTCAACTCGAATGTGATTTCGGCAGGATACAGATCCAGTCTAACGGTATATTTTCCTGGCACGATATTATTTCTTGCGAATGATTCTTTGTTAATTTTCAATACATTACCGCTAACCTTATAATCCACATCCCGCTGCAGTGTTACAGCGCTGATCTCCACGCCAGCTAGATCTGCTAAATCAGGATTTACGGTGATATTATAGTCGTCCAGACCAATAACATATGTGCTGTCTTCCAAGTGGCTATACTCTTTGGGCATGAGCTTTAGCGTAATAGAAGATGTTCCGGTTTGGGCTGTTATTCCACTATCGATAACATATACGTCATCGATAAAGTGCCTGTTCTGTATATCCTTAATCGTTCCAGCCTTGTTGCCCCAGTTCGTAGCAAGCTGCAATGCATCAATCTTGGAAATATTGTTCTTAACTAGGGTATCAAAAATGCCGCCATCTGTTGATTGCCTTTGAATGTCTTGTCCATCGATTTTATAGGTTGTTCCCGTTGATGTAACGAACCATTGGAATTTATGCCAGCCTTCGCTTCGCTTGATATCTACAGGATAGAATCTCCCGGATGAACCGGGTCTGACTGCGTAATTGGTCAGATTTGCGGCCCAATCGCCATCTCCATTTCCATAATTTATTGCGATATGTTCATTGGATGATGGGGTTAAGCCAAAGACAGCGTGGTCATTGGAAGCCGCTCTGCCATCATCATAGTACCAAGCAGTAACGATTGTTGTCTTACCGGTTGCAGGGGCGTAATTATAGGTACCAGGAACAGTAGACACCTGACCGGCGCCGCTTGATGTTGCGGCTTTTCCTCCGGTACGGGACATCACATCGCTGTGAACATATCCGTTCACACCATTTGAAAATTTCTTCTCCCCTTCAAATCCATCGTAAAACATAGTGTCAGCCTTATTGAAGTAATCAACGCTCACTTGAACAGTGATCTCTTCGTTCCCTGTCGGAACATAACCTTTCTTAACCGTTACGAATCCAGTATCATCAACTTCAATCTTATCCTTGTCTTGATCTGCCGGGCTGAAGCTAATGTTATCAGCAACGAACACATCAGCAGTGTCAACGATTAACCGTGTTCTATCTCCTGCCCGTAAAGTATCACTCTGGCGAATTAGTGCAATGTTGGCTGAATATTGTGCACTCTCTCCTGATTCATCAGAGTCCAAGAATCGTGACGTTGCATTGCCGTTTGCTTTTATTTTAAATGTATCATTTAATGTCGGGGACAAAGCCGCATCATTGCTTGTTGCTGCAATCGGGCTTCCTTTAGCCACTCCATTACTGAAGAGTTGAACCGAATAGGCAGATGCGTTGGCGACGCGGTCCCATGTAGCGTATGTGCCGTTCCATCTAACATTTACCGGTACAGGCAATTTCTCAATCTTTAATATTCCGGATGCTGCAACTTCTTCACTGATGTCCCCCGCATTATTAATGACAGTGGCTGTAACAGTGTAGTTGCCCACTCCAAGTGCCCTTGCATAGGGCAGAACATGATGCCTTTCATGATTGTTAGGCTGGTCGGGTCCTCCATTTTTCGATAAATAATAACCAACAGGTCCACCGTCTTTGAACAGTGTTATAAGGGTGTCGCCGTAATTGGAAGCGCCACTATAAATGCCCGTGTCCGAGTCAAGCGTCGGGTTAATTGGTGCATTCACCTGTGTATTGGTGGTTATCAACAACGGTATAGCATTGGATTTCACCACAATTCCGTCTGCCGAAGACACTTCGCAATAATA
Source organism: Paenibacillus sp. Marseille-Q9583 (assembly GCF_976954365.1). Taxonomy (NCBI): domain Bacteria; kingdom Bacillati; phylum Bacillota; class Bacilli; order Caryophanales; family Paenibacillaceae; genus Paenibacillus; species Paenibacillus sp. Marseille-Q9583. Next base: position 57,554 of record NZ_CDRJTB010000038.1, on the reverse strand, counting down.
GAAATTGCCTTGTTGTAAAGCTGAGTCCACATTGGGAAGCGTTAATTGCGCCTTATCAGCTCCGCTGACTTTTGTCCCGTTCAAGCCAGACTCCTCGTCAGATACATACCATTGATATGCTGAAGCAGCGGCTGATGCCGCAACGCTAAATGTTGCTGTCTCACCTTGTTTTACTTTTGCTGCTGTTGGCTGAGTGATTATTTCTAAATTTGGAAATCCACCGGGAGGTACCAAATTCAACGTTAATGTTCTGGTTCCTGTTGTTGTAGCCACATCTTTAACAACATAAAAATCGTCGATTAGATGTTTATTTTTAATATAAGCTTTGTTACCTGACTGGTTGTTCCATCCTCCAGCTATTTTAGGCTGAATGGTTGTACCGCTCTTCATAGCTTTGTAAATATTACTTTGCGCTGAATCAGATATTAATGTTCCGTCTATTTGTAAAGTCGCACCATTCGGTGTAATGAGCCACTCGAATTTATGCCAGCCTGTGGAACGTAAAGCCCCGCTATCTTTCCAACGGTTGCCTGCTGTACCCGCTGATGATGGTGCATATGCCCAAGTATATCTAGTCGGGTTATGAATAACATCAGCCTCTGAACTTTGATAGAATGTCCCGGCAAAGGTGGCATTTTTGCCATCTACAATAGCAAATTGTGTTCTATCCGTCGCTGTCTTCTCCTCATCAGGATACGGGTCAAAATACCATGCCGTCATCTTATAATTGCTACCTGTCGGCAATGCCACGTCTTGGGCTACATTTTCATTATTCGTATCACTTGAAGGTGTAATCGCTTTCATTCCAGAACGGGACTGAGCATCGGAAAGCGTGTATGACGAACCTAATTTGCCAGTTGATGTCATTGGACCGTTGTTGTTCTCGAAATCGTCCATGAATAATACATCTGAGTCATGGTAATAACTCGCCGCGGCCGTGATTGTCACCGGGATGCCCGGAGCACCTGGCAACGCAAATGTATAACCGCTAGCTAAAGTAATGTTCCCCTGATTATTAACAGTTAAAAGATTCGCATTGCTAGAATCATAATTAACCTCGTCAATAACCGGTCCTTTCACGAGACTGCTTAAAGGCGAACCTTTATAGGTAAGATTCACCCTGCCTGCCTGACCTGCCGCTTGTGTCAATTCTAGTACAACAGAGTCAAAAGATTCGCCCCCTCCCGCAGCTGACACTTCAGATGAAGGCGCCAAGCCGAACAGACCAGGGAACACCAACGAAGTTGCCGTAATCATCGACAAAGCTTTTTGCATCCATTTCGATCGTATCATCCAAAAACTTCCTCCCTTTGAAATTAATAAATTAATCATTATAAAAAATCTGCATCTATGGAAGTCTCAATAGACATAGATTTTTATAAACTTAAAAGTATAACTATTCTAGTTCACTACTAATTCACTGAATCGATCACCGTTATATACAATCTTCAACTTATTCGTATTTGCAATTAACGCTCGCAAGTCAGACTCCGCCGATCCGTATAGAATGGAATCTTTCACTTCTTCCAGTTTAAGCTTGGTGATTTCCGGTTTTGTGGTTAATGTTGCAACGACATCCTCGCCCATATATTTACCGATTACTGTCTCACCTACAGAAGCAGCAGCTAAAGACTCCCAGAACTTAAGAGACTCGGTTTCTTCTTTGGATATATCCAAACGGTTTAGCACTTTCTCTTCCTTGGCCTGTCCCGCTGTCGCTAACGCAGCCGTCAATTCATTTGCAACATGAACATATTCCGCACTTTTTGATGCATACTCAACTTGCAACTCTGCTTCGCTCATTTTCGTTTTTTTAACCTGCGTTTCTACCAAATCCGGCCAACGGGCGCCACTTAAATATTGCATGTATTGATTTAAATCAAACTGAGGCAATCCATAGTAAGTCCCTTCTGAATCATCCATCTTAGCTCGCTTAACATTTTCATCTTCCATGTCGGATTTTAGCTCATCAAAGCTTTTGTAAGGGGCGATCCCCCGCTCATCTGCAATAAATTGCTCCTGCTTGTTCTTTAGCAATGCAGTCATTGCAGATTTTTTGGCGTATTCAGTTGGGGTTTCATGATTTTCTCCGTATTGACGTGTCCAGAAGCCCTCATCTACTTGGACCCCATAAGTTCTGAAGAAATAGTCTGCCGTTATAGCTCTATGCTCCTTGACATAAAATTGAAATTCTTCCTCTGTTACGGCGTATCCATCTACTGTAAATATCCAATCTTCAGGTAGCTCCGCCTTTTTGTTAGTTAAACTCAACACGAGTAAAGCAAGAACAATCAGAGTGGTAAACAAGATAATCACGGTTGCTTTTCGTCTAGTAATTCCCATGACGCCCCCCCCCTTTCAAATATTCAACCTAGCTTTGCAAGAAAGCCTATGACAGTGAAATTCGTCACCGTTGTAGAAGAAGTTCCCAAATTTAAATGGTTAAACATAATTGTAAGTTTAGCTGCCCCCTGATGTAAGCGCTTATTTAGACTGGATTAGAACAAATTTGACTTATAAATAACAGTCCTTTTCGCAATTGTGTGTGCTAGGGGATCCGGCCGTTATATTCCCCAAAAACACTAATAGCTTCGCCATATGAAAACAATGGACGAAGCCATTAGATATTAACGTTTAAATTTAATTTTGGGTGATCTTAAATTCAATATAGCAACAGGAGTTATTTAATGAACCTCGTTTGGTGTAAACGCTTTTATTTTGTGAACATTAATTTTTAAATTTAATTAAAAATACCTAGACACGGCGAAAATAGTTGTGATACATTTGTGAATAAGTAATGCTGTTTGGCTAGTAATTTGTAGCGTGTAGGTGAAAAGTGACGTTGAAGATGCGATGATTCCCTGTTGAAGCGCGTATCTTCAAATCTCTTCAGCATATAAGTAAAATGTCACTTCTGCCCTAAAGTTAAAGCGCTTAAACTTTAAGACTTGAATAACACTTATTGTTAAGCGTTTTACTTTGGAGATAAGTCTAAAGGGAAGGAGGATTCATTGACGTTAATTAAACTAACCATCACTTAAGGAGGAATTTTTGAATACTCATGAAATCACCTCAGACACAGTGAAAGTGATAAAAGTGACGTTGAGGATGCGATAAATCCCTATTGAAGCGCGTATCTTCAAATCTCTTCAGCATAAGGAACATGTCACTCCACCCTAAAGTTAAAGCGCTTAAACTTATATGATATGAATAGTGCTTAATGTTAAGCGTTTTACTTTGAAGATCAGTATATAGGGAAGTAAGATTCATTGACGTTAATTAAACTAACCATCACTTAAGGAGGAATTTTTGTGTACTCATTGAAATCGACCTCAGGCACAATGAAAGTGATGTTACTTGTCATGCTTTCGGCGGTTATGCTTCTAGCGACATTAGCCGCCCCTGCACCGCTTCAACCGAAAGCTCACGGAGCGGGTGAATTGAAACCGTTTCCTCAACAAGTCAGCTATCCGGGTATCATTAAACCAAACCACGTCAGTCAATCCTCGTTGAACAGTTCTGTAGCTTCCTACTATGACTACTGGAAGGCAACTTATCTTAAAAACAACTTGACCTCGCTACCTGGAGGGTACTATGTAAAAGGAGATATTACTGGTGAAGCGGACGGCTTTGATCCGCTCGGCACATCAGAAGGCCAAGGATACGGTATGGTCATTACCGTACTTATGGCTGGTTACGATACGAATGCCAGATCAATCTATGACGGTTTGTTCAAAACGGCTAGAACGTTTAAGAGCTCTAACAACCCGAACCTGATGGGATGGGTTGTAGCAGATAGTACTGGGGCTCAAGGGCACTTCGGTTCGGCAACAGACGGGGACCTCGATATCGCGTACTCCCTTATTCTAGCCGATCGCCAATGGGGCTCGTCCGGAACGATCAATTATTTGGCTGAAGCCAAAAAGATGATTGGCGCTATTAAACTTAGCAATGTGACAACTAACAACAGGCTGAACCTTGGTGACTGGGATACGAAGAGCGCCTTGAATACGCGTCCCTCCGACTGGATGCTCAGCCATCTCAGGGCTTTCAATGAAGTAACTGGAGATTCAACTTGGCTAGATGTCATCAACAATCTGTATAACGTATACAGCCAATTTACAGCAGCTTATTCGTCTAGCACTGGTCTGATATCGGACTTTGTGGTAGGCAACCCGCCTAAGCCGGCCCCCAAAAACTATTTGGAAGAGTTCCCTGAAACAAATGAATACAACTACAATGCAAGCCGTGTACCGCTTCGTATCGTAATGGATTACGCCTTGTATGGAGATACCCGCGGTAAAGATATTGCCAATAAAATGGTGGTATGGATCAAAGGAAAAACAGGCAATAATCCGAGCAATGTGAAGGACGGTTACCAACTGAACGGCTCAAATCGCGGTACTTATGCAACAGCGGTATTCGTAGCGCCTTTCATTTCCGCAGCGACGACTACCAGCACGCATCAAGCTTGGGTCAATGCAGGTTGGGACTGGATGAAGAGCAAAAAGGAAAGTTACTACAGCGACTCCTTTAACATGCTGAATCTGCTGTTCATCTCAGGTAACTGGTGGAAACCTACCTACAGTGCTGCGGATACACAAGCTCCCTCGGATCCAACGAATCTGATTGCAACAGCAGCTTCAAGCAGCCAAATCAATCTGAGTTGGACTCCCTCCACTGATAATGTCGGAGTAACCGGCTATCGGGTATTCCGTGGCGGCGTGGAAGTAGGAGCACCTACAGACACATCCTTCAGCGATACCGGACTTACCGCATCGACAGCTTATAGCTATTCGGTGAAAGCTGTCGACGCCGCAGGCAACCTGTCTGCTAACAGCAATACCGCAACAGCAACTACAAGTTCAACTCCTGTCAGCACCAACCTTGCGCTAGGCAAGACAGCGGTAGCCAGCTCTATCGAAGGTGCGGGATTTGAAGCTTCCAAGGCAACTGACGGGAACTCTACTACCCGTTGGGCGAGCGTGGAAGGAAGCAACAATGAATGGATTTACGTCGATCTGGGCGCAACCCAAAGCGTAAACCGCGTCAAGTTGAATTGGGAAGACGCATACGCTAAAGGCTACAAAGTTCAGGTGTCTAACGACGCAACAACATGGACGGATGCTTATGTAACAACGACCGGTGACGGTTCTATTGACGATATTACATTTACCGCAAGTAGCGGCCGTTACGTCAGAGTACTGTGTACTGCTAGAGGGACCGTATACGGATATTCGATATTCGATTTCGAGGTTTACGGCACTTAATTGAACAAATTCTGGCGGATAAGAATCCGTCAGAATTTTTTACTTTTGCTTAGGCCAGCGACGGTTCTAGTTCTACAAACCGTATTTCCACTGGATGCGCAGCCATATTGGACTCACTTCGAATATAGGAAAATAAGAGCCCCTCCATCAATTCATAGTATTGAGTTACAAGCATTTTTCATTATACAATACTAAATTCCAGGAAATAAAAAAGCCGAATGGATCGTTCTCATCCACTCAGCTCATAAGTTTATTTTACAATAATCTGTATAGTATTACTTTCCGTTGTTCCACTTCCATTCATAAACTCACAGCGATATTGATAGATGCCAGGAGATTTCCCTGAAATTTGTGTAGTGGCCGATTGAGCACTTGGTGTTTGTGAAGATAAAGATTGCGTTTCAATAAGTTCGCCATTTTCATATAATCGATACTGTGTTGCGTTCGTGCCCCACCACATATTAGCAGTAATGTTATAGTTCCCATCTTGATCCCAGTTGTCACTAGACAAAACAGGTTTGCCGGGCTTGGCATCAGTCACGGTCACGGTGTGTGGATCACATGAAGTCGTTCCATACAAATTCGATAACTCACATGTATACACATAGGTTCCATTCGGCTTTCCTTGAATAGGAATAATGGAAGTCTGGGCAGCTGGCGAAACATCCGCGAGTGACTTCGTTTGGATCAATTGGTCATTCTCGTACAACTTATACAATGTGCCATTGTTTCCCCACCACATATTCATCGTAACCTCATAATTGCCATCATGTAAGCCTGTCGCAACACCGCTATTATTCGATAGTGTCGGTTTACCTGGCACCCCATTTGCAAGCAACGGCAGACTGGAATGCCGTTCGAACTTGACTGCATCAGCCCTCGTATAAATCATATCAGCAGGTAGAGTTGGCGGATCTACCGTTGTCGGAGTAACCCTTGTTAAACGAACATACTCGCTGCCGTCTCCAGTAAAGTCGAACGTTCCTAGATTAACCCAACCCGACGAGCCAACGGTTGCATCGATATACGTGACTTCGGTAACCGACTGATGCTTCACTTCCACTTTGACATAATTATCATTTGCCGTCGTATGGACGAGCTTGTAGATGGAGACCGTATATTTCCCCTCTGGAAACTGTCCTTTCCACGTCGCGGATGATCCTTGAACGGTAGAGTAACGGGATTTCACACCAATTTTGTATCCGGCTAAATTGCTTTGGCTCCAAGACCCTTCTGTCGTGTACAACCCAGTCGTATTTGTGCTGTCGACAATAACCGTTAATTCCCTGATCGCAATTGTCAAAGGCGGTGTTGTTAAGGTCACCCCGTCAATCGTTACAGTGGCCCATACTTCAATGTGATCCTTTTCCCCGTCGAGACTTAGAAGGGTCAACAAACCGCTACTGTCCACTTCAGCCAGATCGGTTCGATCAACGAAATACTGCACATTTGCCTGTGATAAATCAGCAATCAGACCGTTATCCAAATAGCCGGTTACGCTTAGTTGTACGGTTTGAGTCATCTGCAGTTCGTTCCGATCCGACAGGATCACCGCAGACTCCAATTGCGACATCTTGTTCGGATCCACCCACATCATCGCATCGGCAACTACCCGTGACTTATTGGTCTTATTGGTTAATTCCACGTACCCACTATCGCCTGCTGCAAAAGGATAAGCACCCAGGTACACCCAAGTCCCATTGGCCGCTGTCTCATCTACGGTAACCGAATCGGAGCCTCCGCTATAATAAACGGTAAATGAGGCATTCGTTGCCCAATTTTCACTAACAGCGGTTATTTGCGGAAGCTTATAGTACACACTGTAAGTAACACTTTCCGGCAGCTCAGGTCGCCATTTAATTCTACTTGTCGCTGTACCGGCAGTCGATTTGGCATACACATAGTTATCATAGTAATAGTCGTTAGCCGTTGTATCCCGTATCCAGACGCCTTCTGTCTCTGCCTCCGTATTATCCACAATGATAGATGAACCCTCCTGCCAATCCGGTTGAACTGGAGTTTCGGTTACCTGATCAGGCAGATAGAGAGTCCGCTTGCGAGTCTGTTTCCCGTCCGATTCCACATAATAAGTGAAGGTTTGGGATAAATCGTTTACCCGTATCGACCATTCCATCGGATAGATCTTATCTGGAATGGTTGTATACGTAGCCCCGCCATCCAAGGAATAATGGATCGTCGCTGGTTTCGTCGTTTTTGCCTGCACATAAGCATCGTAGGCCGTTTCGTCGGGCTTGACGATCAGCATGCCTTTAACCGCATCTATTGGACTGTGGATATCGAAGAAATAGCTTGCATCCGATGTATCAGTAGTTCTGACCTGGTGCAGCGGCACTTCAATGTTGAGTCCTTCCACAATGATAGCGGTTATTCCCTTGCTTGAAACCGTGGCTTGAATGATTCCGCCACTCATAACCGCTTGCTCTGGTGTGCCATTGTCGCGGATGATGGTTACGGTATAATCTTGTGCCGGGTTGAACCCAATGATTTGCGCATTCAATTCGATCGGAGTCTGGACTTCAGCTGACGATTCGTTGCTTAACCCGATGTAGAATTTATTCCCACTCTCTCCCGTTATCCAGTTCAATTGAGGATGGTTGGTCTTGATAATCCCCTTGGGCATCCAGAGCCAAACGTCGGAATTACCGTAAAAATCCCCTGGTTTATTTCCATAGAGGTGATATTTGAACCATAAAAAATTAGTTTCAAATACAGAAGGAAATGTAATATTTCCATTCGATTTCAACGATTGTTCGCTGATCAGATAATCCATCGTTTGCCCGAGCTGTCCCGGTATATGGTGATAATAGATGGATGTAGCCCCGCTTGGGCCTTCCAGAGGAAACTCTGGTTCAAGTTGACTAACGGCGAAGCCCTTATAGTAATAGCCTGGATAGCTCGAATATCGTCCGATGACTGCATTATGCGCAATATCCTGTAGCAATTTATCGCCTGTATAGAGCGACAATCTCTGCATGAATGGAGCTTCCTGAGCATTCATCCGATAATAGCCAGTTGTACTTCCCGCTTCAAACGTCAATCCATTGGGAGAGACAAGCCAACTATCCGCTTGTACGCCTCCGGCTACATCTTCTGGGAGCTTGATCCGAGGATATTGATATTTACCACTTTCCGGCCAATGGAACGACTCCGCGTAATTATACGTCTCAGGCTGCGGAATCGTAACGGCACCTTCAGGAACCGGACGAGCAACAAACATAGTTGCATACCGTTTGGCTTCTTTATAAGCAGCATTCAAGTATTTGGGTTCCTGAGTTTCCTCGTAAAGCTCCAAGATCTCCATCCACAGCTTGCTATAATAATAAATGAACTCATTTTTACTCACATTTACGGATGCAGGCGTATCAATATGCTGCATGATATAGCTGTCGGCTGCATCCTTGGCAGCCTGTAAATACTGCGCATCTCCCGTCATACGATACATCATCAGGGGCTGAATGACCGGACCCCGGTCTTTCTGGTCAGGATCACGCACGAGGTACTCTTCCTGTGCCAGCGCTCCAATTCCTGCCGTAGTCCCCATCATCTGATTGACAGCGACTACGCTTGAAAAATCAAACGGCAAGGTTGCCATTTTCCATAACGACGGCACACCGTATACTGGCTTCTGCGTCGGCGACCAACCTATACCATTTCGCGATAAGCCATACTGGACGGACGGCAATGCTCTCGTATCGTAAAGCTGGTCATCCCCAGTCAAATAGTAAGCCCCCAAAAGAACCGCATTCGAGCTTGTTCGAACACTATCCTCGTTTTCGATGTCAATAAAGCCCTTGGCACGGCTCCACCAACCGCTGGGTGACGGGACATAATCAACAGAGTCATCCCCTTGCGGCTCTATCTTAAGTAAATCGATCATATTGAACATCGCGTCAGTAAGCGACTGATCTGATACATTTTCCCGGTATGCGGAATAACTGTACTCATTGCGAAGAATATCCGCGTAGGACTCATACAAATTGCTTTTTTGAGCGATTAGTCCCATATGAAATTGATAAGTGCTTTCTGCGGCCATTTGCGAATAAGTCCCTAATTGAGGAGCATACAAGATTGGCTGTACGCTGCCTTCGTTGTTGACAAGGCTCATGCCAAGCCTTTGTTTCGTAACACCTCCCGTCGGTTCAAATTCAACCGGAAGCTCATCCGAAGGTACAAATACCCCATACGTCAATGGATTGCCCGAACCGTCATTCTTTTCAACCAGACTCATTGGAGCGCTTAGCTCCCTTAAGCTTGTTGATTCCACCGAACCTACCATTTTGGCGTGTGACCTGAAACCATTTAATACTTCATTGACGCCAGAGATCTGCTCTGTAGTGAAAGACTGATAGCCGATCACGTAATTGCCATCCCGGCGGGGTGTAAAAGCGAAGGAAACATCAGGTTTGTCCCCTGACATGGACCAGTTCACTTGTAAATCGTAATCGCTTCCATGTGAAGAATCGGTTAATATCGCCGTGTGGCTGTCAGGGAAATCAATCTTGTCGAATGTAATCCAGCGTTTGTTCATCGTATCGTAGTAATTGGTTAGACTCCCCGCATTCCCATCCAATAAGACCCATTGCTCTTCAAGTCTTTCCGCCACATTATTGACAGGCACCCAATTCCCCGTATCTGTGTCCTTGTAGAACATATCACGAACAATGGATTTGCCACCATCCCATGCTGCTTCATAGAAGGTTACTTTGTAGTTGGCATTCTCGATGCTGCCTTTTTCCGTGTAACTGAGATTCGCCAATGTACGGCTACGCAGCGGAGGCAACGGCGGAGCTTGCTGCCGGATATTCCCTTCAAACTTGACCGCATCGGCCCGCGTAATGATCTTTCCGGTCGTAGGTTGCGTTCGAGTCAGTCTGACAAATTCGCTATCATCACCACTGAAATAATAGGACCCCAAATCAACCCATCCGGCCGATGGGCCCGACGAGGGCCTCAGATCCATAAACATGACATCCGTAATCCCATTGTGAACAATTTCAATTTTAACATTACTGTCTGCTTTATCCGCCCAATCAAGCTTGTTGAATGAAATTTTCGCCGTCCCTGCTTCCAATCGCGGATTCCATGTGATGCTTCTTCCTACTGCATCGGTAAATTTGGAACTGGAATTATTATATCCCTTCACTCCCGTACTTGTAGTCCAATAAGGAGCGGAGAACCCGTTATTTGCGTTATCTACATCAGTGGTGACGACATCATCAATCGTGATGCTTCCATCATCAATGATAATCGTCTTATGCGGCTCTTTTTGCTGAATATTCCCTTCGAACTTGACCGCATCTGCTCGCGTAATTATCGTGCTGGTTGTGCTGGTAGACCGAGTTAATCTAACGAATTCTTTACCAACTCCGGAAAAATAGTACTCTCCCAAATCAACCCATCCCGCAGGAGCACCAAATGAAGGCCGCAAATCCATATAGAGAACATCCGTCGTTCCATTGTGGACGATTTCAATTTTTACATTGCTATCAGCTTTATCTTCCCAGTTAAGTTTGTATAACGAAATTTTCGCCGTTCCCGCTTCCAATCGTGGATTCCAGGATATCGCTCTGCCTGCTGTACTCGTATATTTAGAACTGGAGTTATCATATCCCTTCACCCCTGTACTTGTGGTCCAATTCGGAGATGAATATCCGTTGTTCTCGTTACCCACATCAGGTGTCACAACATCATTGATCGTGATGCTCCCGTCATCGATGATAATCGTCTTATACGGTAAGGGCTCCGCGTAAGCGGTCCTTATTCCGACTAGGCTAAAAGGAACTAATATCGTCATGATGAAAACGATTAAGAAAAACAGCTTCCTTTTTATCATACAACTCACAGCCTCCCTTGTGTTGATAACGCTTTCAAAATAATGTTTCCCTCCTTTGTTCGAAGATCGTAAAGAAGCAATTAGCCTTATCCTTCTGGCTAAGACCGCTCTGTAAGTTTTATCATAGCATGTTACAGAACTGTGAAATTTCTTTGATTTTAAGAATTTCTTATAAGATTTTAAGCAAGAAGAAATGACTTTGTCGTCCTTTAAAAAAGAGACCTACATCATACCTGCCCGCTCAACTGCAGTCAGTTATGATGTAGGTCTTCCAATTGGACAAAACCTAATGATTAATTATAATGGCGGCTGCACCAATAACAACTTCCCAAGCTGGATCACCGTTTGATCATACCAATCTGGATGCTGCCGAACATGCTCAATACTTCGTTCATTGCCGCATGCCTCAAATACAGCCGCTTTGTCTGTCTTTTCGGTATCGACTTCGAAGCGCACCGTATGTTTCCCATTCGGGAGCTCCGGCAAGAATACATACTGATTACGATTATGATCGTTGTATAGTGTGAATCGATCGACAATAAAGGGTTCCCCACCATCCACCGACACCTTCAATCTGCCAGAATCAGGCCCCCCGATATCGAATAACCCGATATGGGTGCCCTCGAACTGCACCGTAATAGCCTCTCCAGGATCGACTGCTCGCCATAGGCCGGGGAACAACCAATTGTACTCGCGCACTAAAGCAAAATCATCGGGCGTCATGTAAGACCATCCTGCGGAAAAAGTAGTAAGACTATCAAGTGACAGCATGGTCGCATACTCCCAAGGATTAGCCGGAACCAACGGATTCTGAGGTAAGTGATGTACTAACCTTCCCTGATGACCTCTGAGTTCGATAATTGCCTCAAATGACCGGGTGATCGTATCCGTGTAAATCTGGTGTCCTTCGGGGATAGTCGGATGGATCGAATCATGCGTAAAAACAACGGCTCCAGAAATGGACACGTCTTCCCTTGAGGTAAAAACGAGTTTTCCCTCCGACACCAAGTGACTGACCGCTACGCCCAGATGAATCGAAGGAATACCATAATAGTCGGCCACTTCCTCTTGCATAAGGGCCCCCTTCTGGTATTCCCCAGACTGAAATAAGGCCACATCCCGCTCCTTCAGTGTATAAACGAACAGGATATCGGTAAACCGGCTCCGCTTGCGGATCTGACGGACAATCCCTTCAATTCGTGCCTTGGATTCGGGATCTCCGCCATCGTTACCGACAAATTCAACAAATACTAGATCAGGCCGATGACGCAGTACATCTGTCTCCAAACGGGCACAACCCAAATCCGATCCTGTCCCATTAATGCCTGCATTCACAGAGCGGATATCCGCCTTAGGATATTTCTCACGAAGCCAATCCGCTGTCATGACCCTGTAGCCTTCAGAACGAGTATTACTGCCGCCGAAATAGACGATTGTTACGGTATCCCCATTTTCCAATTTCTGAATTATATTGGGGAGCCCATTACGAGGGAATAATTCCTTCATCGTGACTTCACCTGACCTCATTTATCAATTTTAGGAGCAAACAATTTTACAGCAAACACTTCAAAATAAGGCGAACCATACGTTTCGCAGAAATTAATCTGGATTCGGGTTACACGTTTCGCATCCACCTTATGTTTATTCAACGTGAGATAATTCCCACGAGTTATGATTGTCCTCTCGGTTCCGTCTTCTAAGGTCAAGGTCAAATCATAATCTTGGATAAGGGACTCGATCGGGTCGTTGAAATGCTCCAAATCCAACTGTGAATTGAAAACAAGATGGATTTCGTCAACATTTTTGGGGCTTGCAAAACAGAATTCCAACCATTCCTGTTCTTCCGTACGTTCAGAAATCCAGCCGTTCGGTAGACCATAAGGTCTGGAGAAGCCGTTGACGACATTCTCGGGATTATACATACTCTGGGACGGTAACAGATCCTTGAAGCAAATGCTCTTATTGAATTTCTTCAGCCTGGACGGCTCTTCCGGTCTATAATGGAAGCTGACCGCTCCTGTTATTTTTTCTTCATTGCCGTAGACGGCAAGGCTCGCCGTACCTTCCAATACGATGTAGATTTTGTCGTCAGCCGGTTTCTTGCAGCCCAAGTTTAGCGTAATCCAGTCGTCATGACCGGCTGCAATAACCAAGCGGTAATCTTTCAACTCGCTGGTGGGAATGTAATTTTCCTTCCGTTCCCCGCCAAACAGCTTCACATGCAAAGTTTCCGAATGCACGGACCTATTTTTAATTTTGATCCGTACACTTTCAGCCACGGATGTCTGAATCGGCAAAGCCAAACATAACCCTTTCTCCAAGGAAATCTGTTCGGTTGGATGAAGATTATCATAGCTGCGCTGAGACGAGGCACGAATAGTTAATCCGTCCGCGAAGTAAGGATTCAATTCCTCTTGAAGCCCTACAATCGTTTGGCCATCTCGAAGCAGCAGCGCCTGCAGCTCCTCCGTATGAGATTCGATTATGGCTGCGGGGTCTATATCATATTTCAAGCATAACGAAGCAGCCGTTCCAACCGCCTGGCCCATACAACCGCAGGTTGCCATTACCCTAGTAGATCCGAAAGCCACATGAGTAGCACTTATGTTACGACCAGCAAACATGAGATTAGGAATATTTCGTGAATATAAACTGCGGAATGGGATATTGTACAATCCTGGAACGAAATTCCATGCTGTAGCTGGCCCCTCATCGTAGATGCCCTTATTCGCATGTAAATCCATATACCATCCACCAACGGATACAGCATCTTCGAAATGCGGCTTTGCTGTAAGATCGTTCTGAGACAACATGTGGTCCCCTATGAACCGCCTTGACTCCCGCTTTCCAGGAATCGGGCATACATAATCCAAGATGAGATTGTCAACATCATCAAATTCGCCGCTATTTTTGATATAATCCCAAATCCCGTACACCAATTTCCGCAGTTCCAATGCGATGTCTTCATTATTCTTGATAATATCCATATGTCCACCATATTCTAGCCACCACAATCCGCCAAGCCCATTGATTTTTCTTGGTAAAGCCCGATGGTTTAAGCCTTTTCTGATACTATCAAAAAAAGCCAACTTCGTAATATCATACGCAAAGCCAGGCCTTTTGAATGGAACGAAATATTCTACGTCACGGGCTTGAAACAGGATCGTATCGCCCATGGTGTAATGGTCCGCCACTTCAGGAGCCAATTCTTCCTTGTATTCATGCTTGGCTTCTCTACCCCAGCGGAAGAGAGCGCCAGCTTGATATCCAACAACTCCATCTCCGGAGCAATCGATGTAGGTTCGGCTTTCGAAACGAAATTTTCTTTCGGAAGCCAATTGAAGGCCTTCCACCCATTTAATTCTGCCGTTCTCCATGCCCGTTTCATGCACGCATGTATTTAGAAATAGAGAAATGTTAGGCTCAGCATAAACCATGTCGAGCAAGACCGTATCCGAAAGCGAAAGCATAAGCTTCTTGTTGTATAACGGATTATAGTGAAAAATCTTCAACTTGAGTTCTTCCACCAATCCGCCCTCGCGTGCATAATAGGATGGACTGTTTCCGAGATATGCTGACCCGTTGATATGAACCCGGACCTCGCTGCTCGCATTTCCTCCAAGAACCGGCCGATCATTAATAAGTGAAACCTGCAGCCCTTGGCGTGCGGCAGCAATGGCAGCGCATATCCCAGCAATACCTCCGCCTACGATGGTTACATCTGCTTTAATAAGCTCCATTTTGATAACCTCCATGATTAGATCCTTCTATCATGGTAAGCCTTTTGATGCTCTTTTTTTTACATGATTTCGCGAGAAATTTATACATTTTTTGCAACCTTATTTGGATTCATACCGTGTCATTTTTATCCGATATTGCTTAGGCGTATCACCCGTATATTCTTTAAATAGTTTACAAAAATAACCTTCATTCACAATTCCTACTTCCTCACACAATTCCAATAAAGAATAATCCTGAACATTTAACAGCTCGAGAGCTAAGTGAATTTTTTTGCGGTTGATGTAGCTGATAACGCCCTCGTTCATTGTTTTTTTGAATAAGCTGCTAAAATAAGATGGAGCTAAATTCACTTCCTCGGCAATCGCCTCGAGCGTTAATCTCTGTTTCAGGTTTTTCTCTATAAACCGCATAGCACTCATAATTTCTATACGATGTAAAAGTTGGCCAGCGTGTACATATTCGAATGTGAAGTCGCCAATATAGGCAAGCTGCTCCCGAAATGTCATGAATTTTATGGGAAACTCTGATGCATCCGTGGTCAACGAGTTCCCCGATTTAAATTTCGCAGTTATGTCTCTGTACAAGCCTTGAAGCATAGGTGCCATGATGGACTTATGAATTTTATAATCTGTCACAAATTGGTTTAAAGCAGAGAGTTCTTTCTCCAGCGCTTCCTTGGAAACTTTTCTTTGTATCCATGTGAGAAAATCAGCCAGTTTCAGCTGAAAGTCCTCCTTTTTGTCATTACGGTAATGGAACCGATGCATGGGTGTTTTGACTACTTTCTCTTCATGATAATAGAAATCTTCACTCACGTTATTAGCTTCCATGTAAGCTTGTTTGATGGATTCCCAGCCTCGGTGCGGGCCTCCAAAAGCTACGGATACCCTTTGATTCAAATATTGATGTAAATGGGAGACGATCTGACTACCCAATGAATGGCAAGCATATTCCGTGTCCATATCGCTGCGATTATTTTCCCAGGAAAGAAAGCCAATAAAACGATTATCGGATAGATCCGCAGCTACACCTCTGCCACCGTTCACCACAGTTTCTTCGATTATATTCGTAATCGCATATTTCAAGATGTTTTGATCAGAAGCTGAATAATCGTTTCGAAAACTTTCATACAGATTCATTTCAACAATGAAGCAGCAGTAGTTGGCTTGAAAGAAATGGAATTGCATGCGATTGGCAAAATCCGATGCCCGATGAGAAGGAATTTCGCCTCTGATAAGCTCGTTAAAAAATTGCTTGCGGACTCTATATTTATTTTCAAGTACGGATACGTTTAACGATTGAAATTCCGCTTCTTTTTTCTTAACCTCATTTAAAATTCCGGCTGCCTTATCTAAAGCGCGATCTAAATCTGCTTCTCTGAGCGGAACCTTAACAATGTACTCCAATACGTTGGCTTGAATAGCTCTCTGGGCGTATTCAAAGGATGAATAGGCGGTCAAAAGAATGTATTGGGTATGGGGAAGCTTTGGTTTTAGCTGCTCAATCATGGAAATTCCATCCATTCGCGGCATAACGATATCAGATATCACGATATCCGGCTTAAGCTTTACGATCTCCTCTATCCCATTCAGCCCATTATTCGCTTTTCCCACTAAATGAAATCGCTTATCCCTATGGGAGAGCTCGTTAAAAAACAATTCCAATCTCTGAATGATTAGATCTTCATCGTCAACAATGAAGCAGGTGTAGTCTCTCACCATCATGCATCTCCTTTAAACGAGCCTGCTGGGAATAAGGCTTGAACACGGGTTATTTCCTTAGGTATACTTAGGATTTGGAGCCCGAACTCTTCTCCGTAGTGAAGTCTGATTCGGTCATGAATATTATTTAACCCGATTCTTTTCCTTTTTACTTCCACATCACTCGGTTCTGAAATCAAAATATGCTTTATTTTATCAGTTGGAATTCCCTCGCCTAGATCAACTACTTCTATGATGACGATGCCGCCCTCCCTGTACGCATGAATAGTAATAGGGCCTTCGATCCCCCCTCCGTTATAACCATGGAAGATACTATTCTCCACAAGGGGCTGCAGCAGCATTCGAAAAACTGGGAAATCGATTAAATCTGCTTCGATATTTTCAATCAAGTGGAAGTTCCTGTTATAGCGGATGTTCTGGATCGCGATATAGTCCGATACATTTTGCAATTCCTGACGCAGTGATACCTTCTCCGAAGCATCAGCTATCCCATATTCCAATATTGAAATGAGAGACTCGATCACCACATCTACTTTCTCTATTTGTCCAAGTCGTATGACATTGCTGATAGAACCAAGCGTGTTATACAGAAAATGAGGGTTTATTTGAGACTGAAGCACTTGGATTTCCAGCTTCCGCTCAAGTTCATTATGTAGCTCTGCTCCCCGTATCAGTTCCACAATTTGTTGCAGCATACGATCGAATGCTCGGGAGAGATCTCCAAACTCATCGTTTCGGTTAATCGATATTGTAGTTGTGAGGAGGCCTTGCTCCACCCGCTTCATTTTTGTTTTGAGCGCATAGAGAGGGGTCCTTATATATTTGGCAATAAAAAAGGAAATGAACAGACTTAGAAGAAGACCTGCAGCTAGAAGCCCGATATAATAGGTTTCCAATCTGGACAAAGCAGCTTTCAAGCGTGATTCATCGTTGATCGAGATGATGGTCCAGTTGAATTTCTCAGTCGGTTTTTTCAGAAGGGAGACTGGAATACCATCCTTGGTATGTAGTTGAAGGCTTGTTTCTGTAGTATCCAGAATTTGTTCCGCTGATGTTTCACCGATTGAAAAAGTATGATCTTGAATATTCATGGGTCCTTTATTTTCCGAAAATCCGGCAATGATTTTTCCCGATGCGGTGATTAGAGCCAAATCCATTTGTTCTTTTTTATTGATCTTGAACAAGGTTTCTTCAATGGCATTTAGATCCAAATCTACCGCAATGGCCATAGGAAACGGAGCACTGTTCAGATATCGAACCATCGTAACGGTCCAGCCGGAATATTTAGATTTGTAAGGATCACTGACAAATGTAGTCCTTCTGTTCTTGTCAGCCGCATCAAACAAAGGTTCTCTTTCAGCTAAAGGTTCATCGAATATTCGGGTAGGTGTACTCCCGCCTAGAATGGATAAATCGCTTTTGATCAAATAAATATTACTGACGTAATTACTGTTGAGTTCATACAGCTCTCTTAATTGCTTTTTAATCACTTCTGTATTGTCAATGTTGGCTTTCACCGATGTTTCGACCGAGAACAGGATCGTCTGAAAGGAGGAAAAATTAACTGTGAAATACTGATCTACCTTGTCTAGTATTTGGTTGGTGTAATAAATGTCAGTTTTTCTTATTTCCTTTTGGACATAGTGGTAAGACAATTGACTTATCAAGATTATGCAGCTTAATACAAATGCAAACACGATAAAAAATAATTTTAAAGGCAAGCTGACTCTTCTTCGCATCTATCATCTTCCTTTTAAATCTGTATTAAACAAATAATAGCATATGATAAGAAGAAACGCCTTCGGCGTCCTTTTTAAGGACGATAAGCGTTTCTTCGAAAAATAGAAGGATAAAGTATAAAGTAAAACTTATACTTTCTTATATTTCAATAAAGAGAGGGGCTATTTATAGCCTCTCTCTTTGTTTAAAAAATAAGAATTTATATGCTTCGCGTATAAATATTCCTTATCTATCTCGCTGAAACGGTACCGTCCTTTAAAAGGACGGCGAAGCCGTTTCTACTTGATTTACTTAATTAAGCCCGCTTCTTTAAATTGCTTGATTACTGTGTCCTTATATTTCTGCATGTCAAACTTGGTATCCAACGTATTGAGGAAATTCTCCCAGTTAGAAAGAGGATCTTTGCCGGTCATAAATTTGACCAAACTTTCATTAATGAAACGTTGACGGTCAGCTGCCAATGTATCGTTCGGGTCTTCAGTCAATAAATTCCCGGGCAAAGTAGGCGCCACGTATTTCTGATTGTTCTCAAAAGCTTCTGCCGTCTTAGGATTCTGGAAGCTGAAGTACTCAGCATCATCACCACGACGCGGCATTCTATAATGGTCAACCCATAGGTACTTTTCTTTCATTTCCTTCGATAATTCGGAGGTTTTATTCTTGATCTTGCCGTCCACTAAATCCCAATGAATTCCTTTAATTCCGTATGCAAAATTCGGATATGCTTCTTTGTCCGTAAAGAGATAATTCAGCATGGACAAGATCCGAATGATTTTGTCCTTATCCGCTTTCTTGGATATGGCCCATGAATTGCCTTGGAACGATTTTCTCTCTACAATTTGATCACCATAAGGACCTATCATTGGAGGAATGACGATCCATTCCGGCACCTCTCCACTGATTTCTTTCATTTTCTGCTGATAATCCGGTTCTAGCCTACGTGCATCTCTTATCATGAAGCCAACTTTACCCTTAAATAACTTTTGGTCGAGCAAATCGGGAGTATTCATTGTCACCCAGTCTGGATCTACAACTTTGGCTTCCATCATTTTATTGATATAAGCGAGCGCCTCTTTCATTTTTGGGTCGGTATACAGGAACACCGGTTCATTGTCTTTCACATCAATGGCTGATGGAGGATTGACGCCAAACATCCACATCAAACTATCGAAGCCGTAGGTTTGCAGATTGCCTTCTTTATTCATGCCGCCTATGAATCCGTAAGTATCGTTTTTGCCATTACCGTCCGGGTCTTTCTCTGTAAAGGCTTTCATAACTTCGAATAACTCGTCAGGTGTCGTTGGCACTTCCATATTCAGCTTTTTCAGCCAATCATTGCGAATGAAGAAGCTTCGACTGATACCATTTACATTATCATAACCTGGAACCCCGATGGTTTTTCCTTGATAGGACATCGCCTCCCAGGAGTCTTTGCTAAAACGTTTCTGTAATTCAGGAAATTGATCCAGATACGGTGTCAAATCCGCAAGAACGCCTTGGTCATAATATTGCGCAAGATCAGCCCGGCTCTTCAAGAAAATCAAATCTGGAATATCTCCTCCAGCAATGAGCGTATTTAATTTAGTCGTTGCTTGACCTGATTGAGGAATCATCATTTCCAAGTCGATATTTACTGCTTTCTCCAACATTTGGCGTTGGATATCTTCTTCACGGGGAGGAATTGGAGCAGCAGCATTGAAAGTGCCTTGGTTAAACATCGAAATTTTCAATTTTTTTTCAAAGGGACTAGACTGGCCTTGTGAATTACCCGTAGCTGACGATGTAACCTCTTTTTTGTCCCCACATCCTGACAATACCGCTCCCATACCGACCATTGCTGTCAGAATAGCAAATGTAATCGCTTTACGTTGCATAATGACCTCTCCTTTGCTTCTATATTATCACGGTTTCCCCGTAACAACTCAGGTTGGAATTTCTTTTTAACCTTTAACCGATCCCAAGAGTACACCTTTGGTAAAATGCTTTTGCATAAATGGGTAAACGATCAAAATCGGAACTGTAGTCACTACAACTGCTGCCATTTGTATAGCGAACGTACTAACAGCTCCGGTATTGGCAAGCGAATCAGCACTTTGGGTTGCGACGTTAAGCAGGATGTTGCGCAAGATCACTTGAAGCGGCATTAAGTTGGAATCATTGATATAAACAATAGCATCGAAGTAACTGTTCCAATGCCCGACTGCGTAAAATAAGGAAATTGTGGAAAGGACGGGCAAGGACAAGGGTAAAATGATCCGCCATAAAGACTGAAGCTCACTTGCACCGTCTACCCTCGCTGATTCCTCGATTTCAGCAGGCAATTGCTCGAAAAAGCCTTTAATGATCACCAGATTAAATGCACTAATGAGATGTGGAATAATCAATACCCACGGACTGTTTAGCAATCCCAGAGAGCGGACTAGTAAATAAGTCGGAATTAATCCTCCTCCAAACATCATGGTAAAGACAATGAATAGTAAAAATGGGCTTCGACCCGGCAAATATTTTTTGGATAACGGATATGCCGCTATTACCGTAAAGAACACATTGAGAGCAGTACCTACTATCGTTCGAAACAATGTAATTTTATACGCCTGCCCGATACCATGTGAAATGAATACTTCTTTATAGGCTAGAAAGGTAAAGGATTCTGGTATAATAACAATTCCTCTTCTTAACACTTCCGATTCTGGCGTCACTGAAACAGCAACTACATATAGAAAGGGTAGTAAGCACAGTAGAGCTAGTAAAATAAGAATAAAATAAACGACAGCTTGCCAGACTTTTTCTCCGATTGTCAAATTGATCATATTGATAACCACCTCACCAAATTTGCCCATCGAATTTTTTGGCGAGCTTATTCGCTGCCAACACTAAAACAAATCCGATGACCGCTTTAAACAATCCCACAGCAGTAGCCAAGCCAATCTTAAGTCGCTCGAGCCCTTCACGGTATACCCATGTGTCGATAATGTCGATCTTCTCCTGATTAAAGCTGTTGGCAAACATGAATATTTGGTCAAAACCAGCATCCAGAATATGGCTTAATTTAAGGATCAGCATCAGAATCATCACGCCTCGAATGCCGGGAAGTGTCACATGCCATAGCTGTCTCCATTTGGAAGCGCCATCAATTCTAGCCGCTTCATATAAGCTTGGATCGATTCCTGCTAATGCTGCAAGATACAATATCGCTCCCCATCCAATATCCTTCCATATTTCAGATAAGATGATCAGCAGTCTGCCCCAGGCAGGTTCCGTTAGGAATGAGATGGGTTCAACTCCAGCTTCCTTCAAAATCATATTAAAAAGACCATCCCCTGGGGCTAATAATGCCACCATCATTCCATAAACAATGACCCATGATAGAAAGTGGGGTAAATAAGTGATCGTTTGTACGACTTTCTTAAACCATTGGGTATAAACTTCATTGAGCAGCAAAGCAAGTATGATAGGAGCTGAGAAACCGAACAACAGCTTATACAGCGATATGATTATCGTATTTCTCATGATGTCCCAGAAATAAACGCCGTTCATAAAATCTGTAAAATTTCTAAATCCAACCCATGGACTATCCCATAGTCCCAATGCTAGGTTATATTTTTAAAAAGCAATAATGATTCCCGCCATAGGAATGTATTTGAATACGGCAAAGTAAACTAATGCCGGGAACAAGAGAGCGTACATCACTTTATACTTTTTTATCGTTCTTATCCATGAATTCCGCTTTTTGGTGAGGGGAATGGCGTCCGCTGCCAATTTTGCTTGCATTTCATCACCTCGTCTTTATTTATATTTGTATAATAGCATCCCTCTACCCGAATAAATTTCTGTGATTTCAAGAATTTCTTATAAGATTTTAAGTAAGTACATCCTTGGATAATTCCAATACAATAGGCATGATTGTCTTGTATTAAAGCTCGTACAATAACTCTGACTCGAAAGTTTGAGTATAGACCAAATACAATCGTGAGGTCCCAAACAAAAAAAGCCCTAGAAAAAATTGGGCTTAATTTAATGAGTCATGTTTTTTATATAATGCATCCACGTATTTTATTTTCCATTACTAAAAACTATATTCATGAGCAAAAAAGGCATCCTCCAGCGTGGAAGGGTTACCTTTTACTTCTCCAAAGTTCCATCTGCAACGATTGTTCCATGCATAATAATTACCACGTCATCAACCGTCGCTGCAAGCTCTTCCATTAGATGAATGGATTGTAACAACGTGTTTACACACTCAGCCTGTTCACATAGGCTTAGACTTATCATTAAATAAATTAATAAATGCTTAGGACTAAGACAAAATTCCTTTAACAAACAATGAGACACTGTGCTTGTAGAACTCTTCTTCGCTGACGAGTTGGGATTGATATTGCCGGTGAATCAGCTCGCTCATCTGAAATCCGTAGCACATCGAGAGAAAAGACATGGCGACAAGACGCTCATCCTGTCTGGCTATAATTTTTTTCTTCTGCAAGCGTTCAAAATATTCAACCAGCAAGGAGTGAAGCTTCGCCGGCGGATCGGCCAGCACTCTGTCTAATTCGGGAAGCATTCCTTTGTCACGGATGCCAATTAAAATGATGTCCGCATTTTTATGGAAAAACAAACGGTACTGCTGACTTACATTCAGCAGATCGATTTCCGGGTTATCGGTCGCGTCCTCTTTTAACAGCTTCTCAAATTGCGGGATATCCGAATGTCTTTCAATGATCGCTTCCAATATGCCTTGCTTGCTTCTAAATTGCCGGAAAATCGTAGATTCATTGACTTTAGCTTCCGTTGCAATGGCTTTGGTGCTTACTCCCCGATAGCCATTCTTTTTGATGAGCCGTGTCGCGGCTTCAATGATTCTGTCTGAAGTTTGCATTGTATTTCTCCTTTTGCATATGTTAAACCTATTCTACTACAAGTTTTGCATATGCAGCAGGGTCGGGGTTCATCATTTTCATAAACGGTTTATTTAAAGCAAATCGCTTCTTTTTTCCCAGCGGCTTGGTTCCGTAATCTTGACATGATCAGGGACCAATTGCGTGAGCGTGCCTAATTTATCAAATGTAATCTGGATTCGGTCAGAGGGCAACAGCCATTGTTCGGTCTCGATTGCGCAGCAATCCGGTATCGTCCCCATTCCTATAATCGTGCCCGGGAGCGGCGTGAAAACTTTGAGAACCTCCTCCATCACTTTTGCAGGATGTGCAGAATACTCGGATGTGCTCCCCTTCCAGTGCAGTCTCTCCCCGATGAATACATTCACATCCAGTACCAGCGGATTGTCGATTTCATCCGGCGTAACCAGAAATGGCCCTATTCCTTTGCTGCGATCAAAATCTTTGCAGCGCGTCGGTCCGGTCAGCCCCTGGAAATCCGGCCATTGCACATCGCGGACAGTACTGTCATTAAAAATAACATAACCTGCAATGCAGTTCTCCATCCCTGTAACAAATGCCAGCTCCGGCTCAATATCCAGGTAGGAAGAGTACGAAGGCCAATGAATCGTATCTCCATCGCCAATTAATGCATTATGGTTACATTTGTAATAACTGAAAGTTACTTTGTTCGGATCTTGCTGGAATTTTTCAGCAATTTTTTGTTTAAGCTCTTCTCTTTCCGGCCCTGTATATTCTCTTTGCAGCAGATTTACGCCAGCATTTCTCAGATGTCTTGGTGTCAGTCCGAAATCGATAAGCGCAGCCGGATTTGGAACTGGCGGCAGCAGGTTTACCGCTACAATCGGGCAGATTTCATTTTCATTAAATTGATGCGACTGTTCGACCGCATATTGCATTAATTCCTTAGCGGCATCATAACTTGCCGGTAAATAATGAAGATAGCTGTCCATACTTTCAAGACTGTCAACGAATGTTCCCTGCTTTTTCATGATTGCGGCAAAAGACACGACAAATTTCTCGTTAATTACAAGCCCAAACAAAGGTTCCTGGGATGTCTTGGTTTGAAAGGTTACTAGTTTCATGTTGCAGCGCCTCCATCCATGTAGTGTGATGTTGTTCTGTTACATCATATTACATGGAGCGAATGCATGCAAGTACATGCTTGCATTTATGTTTTCCACTCTCTATAATAAAGGCATGCTTTACCCCAAAAACATATACGCAAAGGAGAATTTTCATGAAGTATGGACGTATTATCCAAAAACCTCGCGTTAAATTTTTTGAAGTCGCAGATGGCGTCTTTGCCGGTATTTCGCCGTATCGCGGCATCAGTTGGGCCAATACCGGGTTCATCAACAAGGGTGAAGGGCTGGTGTATGACACGTTCTTCGATTTGTTCCATGCACGGGAAATGCGGGAGGCTTTTAAGGAAGTAAGTAACGGCGGCTCTCCCGCATATGTGGTGAACTCGCACTATAACAGTGATCATGCCTGGGGAAACAAAGTGTTTGAAGATGCTTGCATTATTATGCATAAGGAAGCGTCCAGAGAGCGTCTCACCGAAAATATCGCCTGGATGGATAACGTCATCAGAAGAGGAAAGGATTCTCCGGAATCGACTTCGGGCGAGCGGTTTTTTGCAGCAGAATTTGAAGGATTCGACCTGGAAGGCGTAGAATGGGTGCTCCCGAATATTGAGATAAAGGACGATATCAACATCCGTCTTGGCGAAACGGAAGTTATGATTTACAACGTAGCTCCCGCCCACTCTGACAGTGACTTGCTGATGTGGATGCCAAAAGAAAAAGTGCTGTTTGCCGGCGATGTCGTGTTTAACGGTTGTACGGCATACAGCGAAGAGGGAACCCTCAATTGGGTTAAAGTGCTTGATCGCATTATTGATGAAATTAAACCCGAAATCGTTGTTCCAGGACATGGCGCCATCTGTGGCCTGGACTTCGTGAAGGAGCAGAGAGACTACCTCTTGAACCTGATCAGCGAGTTCAACAAGCATTACAATGACGAAATTGATTCCTTGTCCCTGACCAAGCAACTTGATATTTCACGTTTCCTTCATTGGATCCAGCCAGAACGCTTGTATGTTACAGTGGATATCCTATTGAAAAGCAAACGAGGGTTACCACCCCTTCCAATTTGGAACGAGGTGCCTGCTAAGCTGGAAGACATGAAAGCTTTTTTGGCTGGGAAATATGGCAATCAGATCAAGCCATGGGACCCTATGAGTGTTTGGAAAGAATAGCAATTTAAAGCTAACCTACGAAAAACAAAAAAACGGCCCTGTCGCAAACGATGCGAACAGCGGCCGTTCTTTTGAATTGTTCCACGGAATATAAATCGGTGCTTTGAAACGATTATGATAAAAAATGGAGAAGGACTTATGACTTACTAGAGGGGAATCTCCCCCAATTGGATTGGAGAAGATTTCCGTTGAATTAATATTTATTATTCCAAATAGCTTTCTGCAAGTTTCATTAGGGTTTCTTTGCTTACTTTATTTATGTCTCCACGTAAAGTATAGGCGTATTTCACCTTTTTGTCTGGGTTCTCGTATACCCATTTCAGCTCGTGCGTCTGCGAAGGAGCAAATTCTGTATGCAGCATTTCTACTCCCTTCACTTGAACCTTCTCCTGCTTAAATTCAACGTTCTCGTCAATATACATTGTAGGATCGCTATTTCCACTCAGATTAGTGATATCAACCCCGATTTTATCTTCGCCATTTTGATACGTAGCAAAGAGAAGGAAAAGCTGATCTGTCATTTCAACCGGCATCATGGCATATCCCTGATTGGATTCTTCCGCCTGCTTTCTCAGCTTTTCTGCCATTTTCTTTTTTTCTTCCGAAGAAGGAGGATTCACTTCCTGAGCATTTTTAAAGATTACGTCCGCCTTTTGGAATGTATAATTTCCATTGACTTTGTCTGCGATCTTAATGGATTTATCCGTAATCTTATCGCGCAATTGAGAAAGATCTTGGAAGACAGTCACCTTCGTTCCAAGAATTGTTTCGTGATTCGGGTTATTGGCAACCATATAGAACAGCCCAGCTTCCCCGTTCTTTAGCACCTTATCCTTAAGTTCATAAAATGCCTTGAACTGCGCTGTCTCATCTTTCGATTCTGTTATTACGTAATCTTTCGTCGATTTAGTTTCATATACGACTTTGCCATCCTTATTCGTCAAAGAATGATATTGAACTGCCGCATAACCCGTGGAGGCCATTAACATCATCCCTACACACGCAGTCAACACAACTTTATATTTCATAAAAAACCTCTCCTTTTCTTGTGGCTTAGCATGTAATATTCTCATTACTTTTCCTGTCAAGTCGGCGTCGGGAATGCGCGGGTCATCAAACAGTTTTTTCAAATCCCGATCCCTGTCCATATTCATACACTCCCACTCCCTTCACTTGAGTATAATACTTTCGAAATTTTGCAGATGCACGTTCATATTTTTTACGAAGGCTGGCACTGTTTTTGCCCAGAATCAAGCCGATCTCCTGGTAGCTTTTATCCTCGACACAACGTAAGATTAACAAATTACGCTCTTCCGCCGATAATTTTGCCATGGCTTGATGTACGGATTCATCAAAATAGTTGGCTTCAATATGCAAGTCTACTTCATTATTTTCTTTCTCATCCTGGTAAAAGAAAGGCAAATATTTCACCAACTTTCGCTTACGGATGATGTCGATACATTGATGGTAGGCAATCTTGTATACCCAGGCGCCAAAATCTATTTGATATTGGGTATATTTCTTCAAGGTGCGGAATGTCTTCAAAAATACTTCCTGTGCGTTATCCTCAGCTTCGGCATAATTGCCAAGCATATGATAACAGTAGAGAAAAATCGGTTTTTGATAAACCTCCATGATTTTCTCGAATTTTTCTATTTCCCCATTCAACACATCTGCAATGATCTGACGTAACTCCGTATCATTCAAGCTGTCTCCCCCCCTTTCACTCTATACAACGAAGAGCTCGACCCAAAATGTGACAACAATTGTTCATGGATTAAGCCATAGTAACTTACTTTAAATATTTTTCTGTTGTTGTATGTGAAAATTCATAGTCAGATATAGCCGCATCATAGACAAAGCCTACAACCCCCTACACAGCATAAATGCGTTCATCTTCTTCATAAACCTTAGGAATATCATGACTATGTATCATCACATTTTCTTTAGTAGATTCAAAGAAAAAACAGATTATGGTATTTACCTAAATCCTATATAAAAAAACGAAAGGTGCCCTAAACAGCCAAAAAATGGCTTTCGGGACACCACAAGAGAATTAATCAGTCTTTTGTTTTAGATATTCATCTAGGTACGATTGGTGAAATAAAACTGTAATAAGTAGTGCTAGAACTTCAAAATCCAGATCGTCAGTTTACTCATGAGCAGCCCAATCGATTCGAAATTGTTTCTCTTGCTGTCCATTTCCTTCTCCTATTAAACTGCATACTTTATTCTATTATCAAGAAGGGAGCTGAATGTAATTATGGGACTTAGTTTTCGTAACAATACGAGTTTAACCGTATATGTTGCCTTCGCATATTACTCCTCTGCAAGCTGTAATCAGGGCTCGATCCCCTTGATACCTTGGCCCAGCTGGTATGAAGCGGTAGGTTGGTACACAATAAATCCAGGTCAAACGGTAGAGGTATTGAGTGGGGCAGTCAACAATCGAGAAATATATTACTATGCTGAATCTACAGATAGGAGTCTTGTATGGTCAGGTGTTAACTATCTTACTCTACCGCAAAATGCTTTCAAACTTTGTGGTGGCGCAGGTTACTGTGATGCTCCGCTTTGTAGAAGGCTAGGATTGAGAAAAATCAGGATTGGTAACTTCAGAAATTATACAGTTAATATTGTATCTAGTAATATTCAAAGTCAATCTAAGTTTTTAAATGTCAACACGGCAGTTCCTGGTAAAAAGAAGAATGTTGGCCGGAGTAAATCTCCTATTAAAGGTCTTCGAGTTGTACGACCTGCTGCTGGCAGAAAATCTATCTCGAAACGTTAAGTGGAAAAATGAAGAAACAGTTTTGGACTTTCCTAATCAGTCCAAGACTGTTTCTACTTGTGGTAGAAGAGGGAGCTTGATTTAATTGTTTCTTTTCCCTTTGTGCAACATCGGGTACCATTCCGAATGTTGGTCTAGTCCTAGCACCCAACTCCCGAGAGCCTATTTTTATTAACTCCCTCTCTATCTGTCTATTACACTCCTTTATATTTTTACATATATTAACATTGTATTTAAATCTATAGAATGGAGTGATATAAATGAGTTTTTATGTACAAAATAATACCCCTAACTATATTTGGCTTGCTATTGCTCACTATGATCCAAATTGTAGCCCTACCACTTATGTTAAGAAGGGTTGGTACCGATTAGTCCCAGGTAGAAGTTCACTTATAGTAACTGGGTCATCTGCAAATCAAAGATACTATTATTACGCGTATGACAATTCCGGAAATATGTGGAGCGGTAATTACTACACGTATATTCCTAACACAGCCTTCGACATGTGTTGGGTAGAAAGATGCCAGGGCACAGGCTGTAACAGGGTAGGTTTCCGTGAGCTCAAAGTTGGAAATTATCAGAATTATACTTTGACCTTTACGAATGGAATCAATAGTTCAACAAAATTAAGAAATACTATAGTGTCAAAAAAAGGATCTCCAAAATTCAAATTGGATAGATCGAGCATAAGAAAGTCACCCGGCAAGGTGGGTAAAATAGGTAGGCTTATTAAGCCTTTGCGAGGCATATAGAAAATGTTATTTTGTTAGATTCTTCAGAAGCAACCTGGAGATATGTTTCCTTCAGGTTACTTCTGATTTCTTCAAGTAAGATAGTTATAGGAGGTTATCACACTCCAACTTCTCCGATCATTTGCTGTTCGATTTGTTTCATCTCATAAAAATAGCCTCTTTGCTCCATCAACTCCGAATAGGACCCCGTTTCGACTACCCTGCCTTGGTCCATGACCACAATTCGGTCCATCTCTTCCAATCCGGTTAGCCGATGACAAATCAGGAGAAGCGTATCATTAGCCGCCTGTGCGTAGAGATGCTTCAAAACGTGATGCTCTGTCACATAATCCAGCGATGAAGTGGGTTCGTCCAGAAGCCATACCCGTCCTTTGCGGAGCATCACTCGCGCTAGAGCCAGCCGCTGCTTCTCGCCATCTGACAGATTCTCCCCTTTTTCATACACCATATCGGTCAACGATTTATCGGGCAGCTGCATTTTAGCTAGTACCTCCAACAATTGTTCGTCAGTATATTCTTCTCCATTCAGCAGCAGGTTGTCCCGGATCGTTCCCCGGAAAAAATGACTTTGTTGAAACACTACATTAGCCGTTTGCCAAATGCTCGTCTCATCCAGTTCCTTTACCGAAATGCCGTTTAATCGTATATCTCCAGCCGTTGGTGTTCGCAGTTTGAGCAGCAATTCGATCATTGTTGATTTTCCTGACCCACTCGGCCCGACAATCGCCGTTTTGGAGCCAGGTAAAATGTGCAGGGACACATCCCTAAGCGCCGGTCTCCACTCTTCTTCATATTGAAACGTAACATCGGATAGTTCCATCGTAACAGCATGATCAACAGACAATGTGCCACTTGGCTGCGAGGACTGCTCATCAAAGGTCTGAACTGTTTCCGTGAGTCGTTTGGCTGCGTGTTCGCTATCCTCTTTATACGCGGGTAATGTGGCCATAGCCGTCGCTTCTTCAAATACGGTTTGGGATGCCATGACCAACATGGCAAGAAATACGCCTGCAAGCGCTCCTTCCATAATTAAATAGGCGCCGAGCGTCAGCACTCCCCAGGATACGAGAAACGTAACAAAAGTGTGCATCGATTGACCACGTAGCAAGTGTCCGGTTGCTCGTTGCTGTTCAGTTGCCAATACAGCGGAAGCGTGCTGAAGCTGCTCCTCCCGCTGTACCAATTGACCGTATAGTTTCAAATCCCGGAAACCGTACAACACTTCGGTAACTTCCGTGGACAGCTGCGCCCTCTGCTCACGAACGCGTCCATGTATTCTCCGCTGCCCGAGCAACACAATTCCCGGTACAACGAATGCCGTTATCAACATACCTATTACAAACAAAACGGCAATCCAGATCGAATAGGTAGAAGTAAACAGCACCGTAGCCAAAAACACCATGACGACCATGATCGGAGGATAAGCGACTCGCAAGAAATAATTTTGTAAACTTTCGACATCCCCAACGATCCGCGCAAGCAGATCCCCGCTTCGATTTTTGTTCAATATACCAGGCGTTAAAGGAATTAGCTTGGCAAAAAAGGATGTACGTAAACGGCTAAGCATGGAGAACGTCGCCCGATGAGAATACAAGCGTTCTCCATAACGACTTGCCGCCCGAAGCAAACCAAGCAGTTTGACCATCGAAGTGAGTACAATTAATGTATAAAGCGGTGGCGCAAATACCGTTTGCGAAATTAGATACCCGCTCGCAGAAAAGAGTGCCACACCGGCTATGCCGGCGATAAATCCACCCAAAATCGAAAGAATGATATCCTTGCGCTCCTGAATCATCGCCTTTGACAGAACGGCCAGTTCATTCATGAGGATATCCCCCCTTTCCGCTCTACATCAATCATCTCGGCATACTGAGGCAGGCGCTCCAGAAGCTCTTCATGCCGTCCGGAGTCCACCAACACTCCATTCTCCATAAACAAAATTTTGTCGGCTTGTTGAATCGTATATAATCGGTGAGCCACCGTAATCATCGTAGCCGTTTTTGCCAGTTTGGCTATGGAGCGTTGCAGTACCCGCTCGGTGTGCAAATCCAGTCCAACTGTCGGTTCATCAAACAAAATGATAGCAGGACGCTTCAAAAAAGCGCGTGCTAAGGCAAGCCGTTGCTTTTCCCCACCAGACAGTCCCCTGCCTCCTTCACCAACAAAGGTATCAAATCCATGCTCCAATTGGGCTGTAAGCGCAGTGAGTCCTGCTTCCTCCCCCGCCCGCTCAATTTCTGCCCTGGAGATGCTCCCATGAGCACCAATCGCAATATTTTCAGAAAATGTGCCTGCAAAAATATACGGATGCTGTGTAATGTAGCTAACATGTTCGAACCATTCAGTTTCATCGTATTGCGAGAGTGGACTTCCATTTACCAGAAGCGTTCCCGATTCTGGTTTCAGCAGACCGGCAATGAGATGTAGCAAAGTTGTTTTACCGGAACCACTTTTACCTACAATCGCAATATGTTCTCCCGGATTAAACTGGATCCGACCCGTCTCAAGCTTGAATGAATCTGGAGCATATTGAAACTGAAGATGATCTATTTCCATGTATGGCGGTACTGAAAGATTATTGGAATTTGTAATTTCTAATTTGCTTCCCCTGTCGACCCTATCCATGCTGTCGATCTCGTCGATTCCATCGGTTGTAAATGCTTCTTCAATCCCATTCGCGTCCCTGCTCTCCCCTGTCGGTTCTTCAAGCATCTGTTCCACCTTACGAACCGCACCCATACTTGTCCGGCCACTGTGAAAGGCCGTCCCCGTATTCTTTAACAGGTTGTAAAACTCGGGAACGAGCAACAAAACGAGAAAAGCGGTGTGGAACGTCATAGATTTGAAAACGAGCAACTGGATAGCCAGTTCAAGAGCGACAATACCAATGCTTAGCATCACGATCGATTCCAGCATGAAGGTATTCGTAAACGCAATCTTCAAAATGCCCATTGTGGCATCACGGTAACTCAGGCTACTGTGTTCAATTTTCTGTTGTTGACGGTGTGCCCGTCCAAATATTTTCAACGTCACCAGCCCTTGAAGAGAATCCAGAAACGTACCTGAAAACTCGGCCAGCTGCGCATATTTTTCTTCGGATTTGTTCTTCGTTTTCAGCCCTACCAAAATCATGAACAGTGGGATGAAAGGAGCTGTAAACAATAGGATGAAACCTGTGTTGGCATGTTGGATAAATGTAACGACCAAAATCAGAATCGGGATGATAGCAGCTTCCATCATACGCGGCATGTACTGACTGAAATAACTATCAGCCTCATCCACAGCATCCAGAGCAATACTGACCTTCCCTCCCGTCTGTCCACGAAGGGTTGAAGGCATGGAAG
Source organism: Paenibacillus sp. Marseille-Q9583 (assembly GCF_976954365.1). Classification (NCBI taxonomy): domain Bacteria; kingdom Bacillati; phylum Bacillota; class Bacilli; order Caryophanales; family Paenibacillaceae; genus Paenibacillus; species Paenibacillus sp. Marseille-Q9583. Next base: position 25,186 of record NZ_CDRJTB010000038.1, on the reverse strand, counting down.
CATGGGTCAAGTTTTGCAGTACGGCTGCACGCATATTTGTCTTGGCAGTGGCAGCCATTCGCAAGCCAATTTTACCGTTTCCATATGACAACAATGTGCGTACAGCCATAACAGCCAGAAGAATGCCGAGCAACAGGATAACCGATGAAAATGAAGCTCTCTCCACAAAAATCCGCTGGACTGCTTCAGCAAGCAGTCCAGCCTGACTCACAATAGCTGTACCCAGCCCGAGCGAAATGATCGCGAGGAGGACCATATTTTTTCTTTGTGAAGACATTTGTTGAGAAATCAGACTGGATCTCCTCATCACAGATCACACCTCCTTTATATATAGGCTTGTAGAGAAACCTCAACCACGCCGTAATGGATCAATTTGCTTTATTTTTTCCCTTTTACATAATCCGCATCAAACAGGAAGAGTTTGAAGACCAGAATAAGGGATGGAATCAACAGGCACAGACCGCCGATAAACACAACTACTAACGCTAAGCCCATTGCTGGTGAAGTAGCACTGCTCTGAATTGTAATATACGGATCGAGAATATAAGGGTATTGCCCAATCCCATAAGCGAAAAAGGCACAGAAAAATTGCAGCATGATGCATATGAAAGCTAATCCGTAACGGCGTCCGTTATATAACAGCCACATCGCGATCATGAAGAAAGCAACGGAAAGTGCCAAGAGCCACCATAAATCCATCATATTTTGAAAATGTCGCTCATTGTGTTGACCCAAATAGATAAATGCTGTCAGTGCGAGAATTATCGTCGGTGTGCTCCAAAACAGGGCGTAGTTCCGCATCAGCTTCAACGCAGAATGATCCTCTGCACGAGATGCGTAAAAAGTCAGAAATGTGCCGCTTATGAACAAAACGGACACGATTGCCAGTCCAACGATGCTCCACGATAACGGATTGGTAAACAGCGCCCAGTAATCCAGAGAAACCGTCTCAGCCTGCTTCACAATAAAGCCGCCTTCAGACAAAGTTAGCGCCACTGACAACGAAGCCGGAATAAGCAGACCTGTAGCTCCGTACAAAAAAAGATATACGATGTTTTTCTTGGAACCATAATTTTCAAAAGCGTAGAACGAACCACGAATCGCAAGAAGAATCACTGCAATGCTTCCCGGAACAAGCAGCGCGGAGCCATAATAATAGGCTGTGTCCGGAAAAAATCCGACGATGCCAATGTAGAAAAAGATAAAAAATACATTTGTAATCTCCCAAACGGGTGATAAATAACGGGAAATCAGACGATTAATGAGATGATCCTGCTTCGTCAAACGGGCATAAAAGGCAAAGAATCCCGCTCCGAAATCAATGGAAGCTATAATTAAATAGCCGTACAAGAACAGCCAGAGCACCGAGATGCCAATTAATTCGTAACTCATCATTCAGTGCCCCCCTTTTCCACAGATTGATTAGGATGATCCTTCATCCATTTCTCCATTTCAACTTCTGCCGGATTATTGTTGAACAAGCGTCTTAGTACAATTACACACATAGTGCCGAGTACGATGTACAAGAGCAATAAGGCGAAGAATATAATTCTTACGTTCGGTGAAGACGTGGCAGCCTCCTCAACACGCATATATCCACGGATAATCCACGGCTGTCGCCCAACCTCTGCATAAAACCAGCCCAGCTCTACAGCTAGAAAAGCGAGCGGTGCGATCAGTGCGATGATGCTAAGCATCCACTTGTTAAGCGCATTGCGCTTTTTCCAGAACACAAACAGGAAATATAAGACCGCTATCCCGAGCAAAGCAAATCCGATTCCGACCATTAAATCAAACAGGTAATGGACGAGAAGCGGTGGCCATTCATCCTTTGGGAATTCCTCGAGCCCCGTTACCTCTGCGTTAAAGTTTCCAAAAGCCAGGAAGCTGAGCAGCTTCGGCAGATGAAGAGCTCCTAGAACGTCATGCTCTGCATTCAGCCATCCCATTAGGACCAAATCCACACCGCTACCCGTCTCAAAATGCCACTCTGCCGCTGCAAGCTTCTCAGGCTGATGCTCGGCCAAAAACTTGGCGGAGACATCTCCAGCTAACGTGTTCAGCAAGCCAAACAGCAAAACAACCGCCATCATGAGATTCAAGGATTTTTTGTGGTATGCGGACACTCCTTTTCTCAGCATCGCAAAGGCTGCAATCCCGGCTAACAAGGCAGCTCCAGTCAAATAGGCCGAGCTTAATACATGAAACACCTTGGAGAACGTCGCCGTATTCAGCATCGCTTGCACCGGGTCAATCGCAGTGAATTGGCCTGCTTCCATGACAAAGCCTCCAGGCTGGTTCATGAATCCGTTCACCGTCGTAATAAAAACGGCAGACATGCCTGCCCCGGCGACAATCGGAATCGTCAACAGCCAATGGATATAAGGATTTTTGAACCGATCCCATGTATACAAATAAATGCCCAGGAAGATGGCTTCAAAAAAGAACGCGAACACTTCCATGAATAACGGAAGTGCAATAACATTCCCAGCCAGTTTCATAAAATTCGGCCACACCAGAGCCAATTGTAGTGAAATCGCTGTACCGGTCACGACACCAACCGCTACAGAAATGACAAATCCTCGAGACCACCTCTTTGCCATAAGTGTATAATGTGGATCCTTTTTGCGGATCCCGATGAACTCTGCAATAGCGATCATTAGCGGTATACCGACGCCAATCGTCGCAAAAATAACGTGGAACCCGAGAGTCAAGCCTGTCACCAGCCTGCTCCATAGTACCGTATCAATTGCCATTCTTTACTGCTCCCTTCAAACGCTGTTCATTTTTCGTCATAAGTTGATGCTTATGATTAGGCCGGCTAACTCTTAGGCTGTATTCAATATCAGGTTTAGCAGGGCTCAGCGACATCGTTGCCTGTTCGTTTTAGTATGACGTTTCTCGTTCTTTGATATGTAAAAAGAGAAAAAATTCACAAAGCAAGAGTTGGCGAGCCTGATTTACCTGATACTGAGCAGTCAAATTAATAACGTGACCTAATGATTAAAATCATCTTATCTTAAATTGCAAGTAATTCAATCACAGATATCTCTTAATCCCTAAACGTTCAAGAAAGGGTCAAATCTTTCTGACAACTCAGTGAATAACACAAAAAGAACCCAAAAGAGCTATTGATTCAATAGCGTATATATGATTTCACAAGTCTCCTCCTACTTTGATGTTAGAAAAAAGATATTTTCTCATTTTTACCTCTAATATATACCCCCTTTTGCAACAAAAAACACTGACTCAAATCATCAGTGTTTTTGAATTAAAGCTAATGTTATCTTCGTCATGACAAATCTTTCTCCATTTCATATTGCTCGATATATACGTCAAGACCAACGCTTTTAAGGAAACGTATAGAATTTGTATCTCTTTTGTTTACATTATTGACGGTGATGATAGAATGTCTCTCTCCCATCCAATGAAATAAGTAACGTCCAAATCCCCGGTTTCTTTTTTCTCGCAAAATACCGAACTGTAGAACTGCTCCGTTGGCCGATTTTATTACCGCGTATCCACAAATCTTATTCTCTTCCCTTATCGTGACCACATCGTATAAATGCGGGTTTCGTAAAATTGCATGAACAGATTGTTCCCAAGAAGGTTCAAAATTCCAATAAGAATGTACCGATGTCCAATCGAATTCTTCCAGTCGAACCGTAGCAATGGAAGTAAGACTATGATCGGCCGGAAGGGTTACATCAATACGCCCCTTGAAACAAGCCAATTCTCTATGGATTTGAAATCCTACGGCGGTATACGCTTTTATAGCTTTCTCATTGCTTTGGATCACTTCAAGCAAACACTTTTGAATATGAGCTTCTTTAAGGATGGGAAGAGCATGACGATAAATTTGTTCGACTAGCCGTCTCCCTCTATATAAAGGAACGACTCCTGTACCAGTATTAAATGCCGTACTTTCGCCGTTACGATCCCCGATGCCATGCATAACAAATGCAACCAGCTTCTCTTGATCAAAAGCACCAAACGACATCTGATAATTAACTCCCGCACCTGCAAATTTATCAGCTAAATGCTCCGAAGAAACATGAAATGGAATTACATAATCGGAGAAGGCTTCGTTAAAGCAAGTTGTAAACTCTTGTAATTCAAGATCCTTAACACTTTTGATCAACATGTAGTTTTTTTCTCCTTTTCTTTTGATACTATGTTTTTAGTCATCAAAATCTCCAATTCATCTTTTAGTACGACCATAGAAAAAAGAATACCCATCTGACTTTCCTAGCTTAGTCGTCTCCGTTCCATCCACTATCTTGACCGCTTTCAGTAACGATATAATTTGTGTATTCATGAGCTTTGCATCAAATTTACCCATCTCTCTGTCTTCACTATCCACGAGCAGATAGTCGGGCATTGGAATGAAGCCAATCACCGGTATCCCTGCTTCAAATAAAGGCTGACTCTCTCCGAACTCAAACTTGTTATGTCCACGTAACAATACAGTACGTGTGCCGTCGGTCTTTTCAATAGCCTTCAGCCAAATGGCTGCCATCATTTCATTGCCCGCATAGGTATATTCTGTACTTATTTTTCCAGTTGGTCTATAGTGACCCGTATCATCGTCCTTCCACTCCATACTGCCTAAATGCTCAACCGTAATTCCAGCTACAGCTTTTATATGGCCTTTCTTGCCATCCCAGAGCTCTCGATGCCCCTCCATCCAAGTGGAAGTCGCCTGAGAAGTTCCTTTGAAATCAGGTAATCTAAAATGGCCTGTCACAAAAGTGAAAATCATCGTACGTTCCGGCTGCTCCTTCTGTAAGTAACGAATCATGGACAGCATGCCCACAGCACCATTTTCCTCCACCACATTTATCCCATCCGTATGGGTATTTATGATAATCGCTTCATTCTTATTTTTCCCGTCAATTTTCACATAAAAGGATACTGTTGGAGCATTTTTTTGTATTTCCGCTTCTAAAATAACCGTACCTTCTTTGTGCTCCTGGGCTGCACTGATCACCTTTTTTCCTTCCGTTTCATTGACCCAGATCGCAGGAATTCCAACATAATCTGTAGTAAAAGGCACATACTGCTTTTCAACTTTATCGTCGGATACCCCTTTCCAGACAACAACAACAGCTTTTACACCCATTTCCTTCGCTTGCTGCAATTTAGCTTCTTTTAAAGCTGTAGTGAGGACTAGATCGCCTTCATTTGGGGCAATTTGGCTTTCCATTGGAGATGAATCCCGCATGTTCATAACGATCCCACTTGGGAAATTTCTGAAATTCTCAATTTCAATGACAGCAATTTTTCCGCTGGCCTGGTCATACTCACCACGCTTCGTATATACCAGCTCACCTGTTACCCCCTTTTCGTCAGTTTCCCCGGAATAAGGAAAAGCTGAAGAGACATGAATTGACTGCTGATCAATCATTAAAGAGCTGCTCTTTTCTTCCCATCGGTCAAAAGTATAGTGATCACGATAAACTTTCAGCCCCATATCTGTTACCTGTTGCTCCAGCCATGAAATAAATTGATTATGTCCCACAGAGCCGGTTGTACGGCTTCCAAAAGAATTCATTACTTCAATATCCTTCAGCATCACTGCTGCAGAATCCAATTTACGTTCATCGATCGTCACAGCCGCGTCAGCTGCTAATGCCACAGGTGTTGTAATAGGTTTTGCATAGATTCCAATACCCCAAAGTGCAGTAACGATAAGAACTGCAATGCTGAATAACACTTTTCGAACCACTAGAAACAGAGTAACTCCTCTGCTCACCGTTTGCCCAAACAGTCCTCTCCATATGCCCGCTACGATCAGCAGCAAGATAGAAAGCGCAAGCAGCCAAAATTCTCTTGTTAGTAAGAACAACCCTTCTGCCACCATCGCACTAATTAACACCACATGTAACTTTTCACGCTTCTTTAAAAGTAAAAAGGAGATGCCTAATTCCGCTAACAAAAGGGTAATGGTCACTATCGAGATTACCATTTCTTTGCCAATGAATACTGTAGCACAGAGTGCAAGGATCAAAAGCAGCACCGCTGACAATCGTCTATATAAGTTTTCTAACATGACGCCCTCCCATTTTATCTACTACTATTTTGACATTACATTTGTAATGCCTTATGGTGTTAGCATATTGAAAAGACTCATAAAAAACAATAAACTGAACACCAGAATGTACAAACGGAGGGGAAATGTCATCTCAAATCATGAATTATACAGCCCAAATACCTCTCAGCATCGTTCCAATAAAGAAACCAACCGTTTGACAAGAGAAGCCATCTGTACGGCATTAGTCTACTTGATCCAGGAACAGCCTTTTAACAAAATTACCATCACCGATATTGTGAAGCGTGCAGGGGTCTCTCGAACGGCCTATTACAACAACTATTCCTCCAAGCAAGAGATCCTGGTGGATTTGGTCGATTCGCTTATTTTCGAAATCAATCAAAAACTCTTACCTTACACCAATGAAATAACAGGCAAAGCCAAAGAACCTCAAAAATTTATTAAAGTGCTTTTTGAAGTTATTTTTCAGCAGCGGAACATCTACAAAGCACTTCAAAGCGCAAAGTTTGATGATGTAATTCTGGATTGCTTGAATGAAATGATGCTCTCTACTGCTCACGACAAAAGCGATGAAAATGTGTACCGAATATACTTTAAAGCGGGGGCCCTCTATAATGTTCTCCTCAAATGGATACAATCCGACTTTGCAAAATCCATTGATGAGATGACCAAGATTTGTCTCGATGTATACCAAACTCCAATGTCCCAGGAATAAGGTTTGATAAATTTTTTTAAAAGGAAAAAGAAAGAAACTGCGGAACCAAGTTCGGCTCCGCAGTTCAATTATTAACCCTACAATTGGATTTGTTTCATGTAAGCTTTGAATTCCTCAGCGATTTCTTTGTATTTTGTATGATGCAGGTAATGAGAACCTTCCATCGGAATCATTTTTCCCTGTGCGGATTGTTTGACTTGCTCTTCATGAAGCGGAATCCACTGTTTATTGTGCTCATTATTCGATTGAACGAAGAGAAGTAACGGCAAGTCTTTTGGCATTGTGAGTTTTTCTCCATTTTTAAAATTGGAACCGAGGTGGCTGAGTTCATTCATCAACGTTGGATTGGTCGCGACTTGATTCGAAATCAAACGCATCTGTTCTTTGGTATGCTCATCAAATGCAAGCGATTCATACGGATCTCCGCTCACTTTTTGGACCAATCTCATTAGACCTGATTTTTTAAGAAACTGCATCGATTTTAAAGGCAATTTGACATCCATGCCAGGTTGATTGGGAACGCTGCTATCGATGCCGACAAAAGCAAGAACTTCTTCCGGATAGGTGTTCACATAGGATGCTCCGTAAAGTCCCGTGATGGAATGTCCCATTAGAATGTATCTGTCAATACCCAGTTGCTGCAGAGCTTCGTGAACTTCACTTACAATATTTTCTGTCGTTCTTTCTTTCTTGGTTTCATCGCTCAAACCATAACCGAAAGGCTCGACCAACACGACTTTATAATTAGGGGTAATTTCATCGACCAGCAATTTGAAATCAAGTGCAGGCGACGGGGTTCCTTGTCCCGGAAGGAGTACAACGGTTTGTTCTCCGCTGCCCTGAATGAGCACATTCATCTTTTTCCCATCCACATTGACATACTGACCATACGATTCGATTTTCTTTTTCTCAACCCCGTTGCTGATTACATTAACGATAAAAACAATGCCCATGAACAGCACGAGCGCCCCTACAATTCCTCCGATTATTTTTAACCATAGGTACCGTTTCTTGTGGCTCTTAGTCCCAGTTGTTTTTATTTCCACCATATTTGCCACGTTCATCTCTTCCCTTCCTTGTCTCTGTATCTGAAGTGCCGCCTTGACGACATATTCAAAGTGTAATCAACTAAGATGTACTCATCGTGACGACAATATGAACGGAATATGAACAAGTCAAAAAGGAGGCGTTATATCTGAAAGATATAAGCACCTCCTGGAGACATATTTAGATCAACAGCAAATCGGAATGCAACACCTTGGAATACTTCTTACAAGATTTAAACGCTCATCGTATTAATTGTTGACGGTTACCTTGATGATATCACTTATGGTCTCTCCCGCTGCATTAACCAGCTCCGCCCGGTATTCATAATTGCCGGAAGCGCGGGCAGTGACGTCAGTCGTAGCGCTCTGCGCCGAAGGCGTGTTGGCGTTTAGCGCTTGCGTGTCGATCAGTTGCCCGTTCTCATAAAGGCGGTACTCTGTGGCATTAGTGCCCCACCACAGATTCATAGTTACTTTATAAGAGCCGTCTCCGTCCCAGTTGTCATGGGCCAGGACAGGTTTGCCCGGCGTGGCATCGCGGATCGTCACCGTGAGCGGCTGGCTCTTGGTTGTGCCGTATTTGTTGGTAAGCTCCACTGTGTATATATAGGTGCCATTCGGCTTACCGTGAAGCGCTGTACTTGCCGTCTGCGCGGAAGGAGATACATCCTTCAAAGACTTGAAATCGATCAGTGTGCCATTCTCATAAAGCTTGTAGCTGGTAGCGTTATTGCCCCACCAGAGGTTCATGGTGACGGTAAAGTTACCGTCACTGAGTCCATAACCGTAGCCGCTGTTCGAAGACAACACTGGCTGTCCAGGCTTATCAGTTGCAAGCGCCGCTCCGCCAGTAATTTGGAACGTGTAGCTCTTTTCGGCAGTATTGCCTGCGGCGTCGGTCACGACGTAGTTTACAGTATGGGACCCGGCACCCAGCTCCGCAGCATTCAGGGTCTGTCCGTCAGCTATGGGCTGTCCATCCAGCAGAAGCTGCTTGGAGGCGACGCCAGACAGATTATCTTCGGCAGCCAATACAAACTTAAGCTGGGCTTCCTCCTCCACATCGCCGACCGCATGACCGGACTCCGTCAGCTCCGCTGTCGGTGAAACCGTGTCGATATTAAGGCTCAGTGTCTTAGTTTCTTCCACCTTTCCCTTGCCCGAAACCGCATGATAAGACAGCGTATGCCGTCCATCTTTGCTTACGGCCAACGGAGTGCTGTATACGGCTTCCGCACCGCCGTTCAGCGAGTAATAAACCTTAGCTGTATCAGAGTCGGCCTTCAGGGTTACTTCGGTGGGCTGGTTCAACCAGCCGGCAGCGTTCGGATTTGCCGACAGGGTTGCCGTCGTTACCGGAGCCCCCACTTCTACCACAATGCTGAAGTCTCCGAGACTTCTAGGTTTTAGTTGGTATACGTCTTTGAAGATCGCGGCTACGCCCGTAATATCGAGCTTCTGTCCTTCCGCATAAGGGAAGCTGTCTTTCGTGATGCCCGTCCGGGCATCCACCCGGATGTGATTGCTTGTCCCGTCATCGGCGATGGCGTCAAATTCAAAAGAACCGCTTGGAGTGGCTGTGATAATATTCGTCACTTTCACGTCTTTAAGCTTGAGCAGCTGACCTTGATTGGTATCGTTCACAGCCGGTACGTCAACGGACTCGGGCAGCTTCGCTGTGCCGGTCTTCTCGATCTGCACAACTTCGGTCAACTCTAGCTCCGAATTGTACAGCGCCGTGGACGCTGTTACCTTGACCGTATCGCCTGCATGGAAACCACTTTGGCTCTGGTAGACATAAAGTCCGCCGGTCTCATCCTGCAGATAAAAGGTTTGCCCGCCGAAAATACCCGGCTCAGTCGTTACGATCCCCTCAACCGTCACCAAGGATCCAACAATCTTGGTCCGGGCTTCGCCGATGGAAACGGTCGCCGGAATTGGATCTTCCTCGTCCGGAAGCGGTTCTGCTGGGACGTTACCGAGCGTTACTGATTCGGTCTTCAGGTTCGTTCCGTTCTGGCGCAGACGCAGATTGGATGCAGCCGTGGTGCCCGGTTTGATCTGCACGGTCAGATCTTTGTAGGCATGGCCGTTCAAGTCTGAAGTCAGGCTAAAGTTGGCGCTGTAAGCATAGCTACTCGGCCAAGTGCCGTCACTGTTTTGGATCTTGGCGATCTGGGCACCGCTACTCACCTGGTAGATACCCAATTGGAATCCTGATACGCTCGTATTGGCAGGGAGATTATCTGCGCTGACACGAATCTGGAAATCCTGCGCGTTCGGCAGCACCGTCTGGTGCGTGAAATTGTACACCGCACTTGCAGTAGCCGCCGGTCCGCCGTAAGAGCCCGCCTTGTAGCTGGTGCGGTCAAACCATTTGTAGCCGGCATTCGGAGCGGCCCATGGCTCTGGCTGAGGCTCAGTGGAAAGCGCCGGCTCTTCGAACGGCAGCAGCTGCGTCGGCTGATCCAGCGTCAGGCCACTTACCTTCGTGAAATCCGTATAGCTCTCTTGTTCGGCGAGCCAGTTAACGGTGTTCACCAGGAGCTCAGCATCGTCAGCCTCCTTGAAGCCATCGTAAGTCGTTTTTTTGGCACCAGTATCCTCGCGCAAATACTTCGGTGTGGCATCCTCGACTGGAGAGGAGTCGCCGAGAAAGGCGGCTTTGCCGGCACCTTTTTTTGCCACGGCCACATAAGGACCTTCCGCTACGCCGCCGCCATTGTAGACACCTTGGTCCACCGCGTTGCCCCAAGCATTGTTGGTTTTCGGTAGATAGACGATGCCCTTCGCCCGGGTCGGGTCGAGGATTGCCAGCGTGGAGCCGGCATGCATGGCTACACTTGATACTCCTGATGTAATACCGAAGGCCTGATCGGGAGCCACGATGTTGGTGGCGTTAATGTCACCGAGCGCATTGAAGCGGAACCGGACACCGAACTCTTCCGCCAGCCAGTCGGAGCTGACCACGCCTTGCATTGCCGCGGAACCGGCCTCTTCAGTGCTCATGCCTTTGGCCGGGTTGTCCCAAGCTCCGCGGCGGTAACCGTTGAATGCCTCATTGCCGTCCCAGCGGTTCTTATTGCGGTCCGCATTGTAATGATCGCCGATGAAGAAGATGCTGCCGCCGTTCTCCACGTATTCCGCCATTGCTGCCTGCTCGCTGGATTTATATGGAATGTTAGATTCGGCCACGACGAAGACGTCATAGCTGGAAAGATCGCCTAGCGTAATCGGAGTGGTCTTACGAAGCTCTTTGACGTAATAGCCTTCTTTTGCAAGCGCATTACCAAAATCGGAAAAAGCGCCATCAATAACCCAGTCGGCCGCTCCGGCCGTCTGCGCGTGGGTATTGTCAAACAGAATTTTCTGGCCAGCATGCTCGTTGACCACTTTGGCTTCAATGAATGGGGCGGGGTCGCTTGGCCCCTCAGCGTATATCGCCGAGCCGGCTCCGAATGCGAACAAATGCAGGGGTACGGCAACAGATGCAACCAGCATGCTTTTTAGCAGCTTCTTATTCCAACCTGAACGCTTCTCCTTCATATTCTTCCTCCTTAAGATATAGATCGGTGGATTTTTCCATAATTGTCCACCGCTTTCGTCTAATATGCTATCTCATAAGGATTAGGAAAAACATAGATTTTTGTAAAGTGTTGTAAATTTATACTTTCGGCCTATACAGTGGGTGAAAACAATGTCGAATCTTGGAAATAAGCTATGAAAAAAGTCTTAGTGATACTTGAGTTTAGGTCCGGAACGTCCTGCAATAGAAAAATGGTCAAACACAAGAATCACAAAAAATCCCCCCATGTATACAGGAAGAGTTCACAATCACGTGATCTCATATATTCCTGACTATCATGAGGGGATTTTTGACTAAAAAGCAGGCTCTGCTTGATGGAGCACATACTTCATTCGATTATTTATTGAAAGTAATCTTCTCCGAACCGTTCTCAAGAATGATCGAAGTGTCCCGCGGCTTTGTTTCCGCGATTTTGCGGCCGGCTCTGAACGAATAAAGTACTCCGGCCTGTTTACGAATGGTCTCATACTCGTTCTCTGCTTCAAGAACGATGAAGTTGGCAGGCTTACCTACTTCAATGCCGTACATATCCTCGATATTCAACGTTCTTGCGCTATTTTTCGTAATAAGATCGATTGAATTTACGATTTGATCGTATCCGAGCAACTGAGAAGCATGAATACCCATGTGCAGCACCTGAAGCATATTTCCTGTGCCAAGCGGATACCATGGATCAAAAATGTCGTCGTGACCGAAGCATACATTAAGTCCCGCTTCCAGCAGTTCTTTGACGCGAGTTAATCCTCTTCTTTTCGGATAAGTGTCAAAGCGTCCCTGCAGATGGATGTTAACCAGAGGATTGGAGACGAAATTTAGGTCAGCCATCTTCAGTAATCTAAACAATTTGTACGTATATGCATCATTGTATGACCCCATCGCCGTCGTGTGGCTTGCTGTCGTACGGGAGCCAAGCCCGCGTTCGTAAGCTTCTTTGGCTACAACTTCCAAGAAACGGGATTGCTCATCATCGATTTCGTCGCAATGGATATCGATCAGACGGTCGTATTTTTCAGCGAGGTCAAACGCAACCTTCATCGAATCAACGCCATATTCTCTTGTGAATTCGAAGTGTGGAATACCACCCACCACGTCAACACCCATTTTCAGCGACTCTTCTAGTAATTCCACGCCGTTCGGGAAGGAGTGAATACCTTCCTGTGGAAAAGCGACAAGCTGGATGTCAATGAACGGTGCCATTTCTTCTTTCACTTCAAGCATCGCTTTTACAGCGGTCAAGCTTGGATCAGTAACGTCTACATGTGTTCGTACATGCTGGATACCCTGCGCGATCTGCCACTTCAATGCAGTTTTGGAACGCGTTTTGACGTCTTCATGCGTCAGGAAGGCCTTGCGTTCTGACCAACGCTGGATGCCTTCAAACAGTGTTCCGCTCAAATTCCATTCCGGCTCACCTGCTGTTAGCGTTGTATCCAAGTGAATATGAGGTTCAATGAACGGCGGCAGCACAAGTGAACCGTTAACATCAATTACTTCCTCATTCGCAGTTAGTTCCATTGACTGCGTGATAAGCTCAAACTTCCCATCTTTCACAACAATATTCCATAAACCTTCTTTACCCCGCAATTTTGCGTTCTGTATAATCATTTTTATTCCCCTTTTCTTTGGATTCTTTCTTAGCAACGATCAGCATTATCACGGTGTATACAACCGCTGTTCCAATCAGTGCATTAAGTGGTGTTATTCCTGGAGCCAGCTGGGCGAAGGCCACGCCGATAACCCAAGCCACCATCGCGATCCAGTTTACATTTTTGAAAGTCATGTCGGCAAATGGTTTATAGTTTCGGCGCTTCACAATAAAATAGTCTGCGATGATGATCGCCCCGATGGACGGTATCGCCGCGCCCAGCACATTCAGGAAACCAACGAAATTGTTGTACATCCACATGGCAAATACGGTACCCACGATGCCGTTAACGATAACGAAGAACTTTTTCGAAATTTTAGTGATATTGGCAAAGCCCAGCCCGGAAGCGTAAAGTGCGTTATCGTTAGTTGTCCAGATGTTCAGCCCCAGTACGATGATCGCAGGAATGAGCAATCCTTGCAAGAACATGACCTCCGAGATATCTGCCAAATTATAAGCCATTGCGCCGACTGCACCGAAGAGGAACATAAGTGAGTTCCCTAGAAAGAACGAAATGACCGTTGCAGTAACCGCCTGCCGGGAGGTTCTGGCAAACCGGGCAAAATCGGGCGTCAACGTTCCGCCGCTAATGAATGACCCGATACAAATAGTCAATGCTGCTGCTGCGGTAAGCGACTCTGTTGGTGAGTAATCGAGCAACCCTTGCAGACCACCCAGCGTGTTTACTCCTTCGAACACGGAGTAACCACCGAGAATAGCAATGGCCGGAACTGCTATATAACCCAGAATGACGAGCGACTTCATACCGAAGATGGCTGATGCCGTCATTGCGAGACCAAACACGAAGATCAAAAGGTACACATTCCAGTCCATCGCTCTGGCGACAGGTACCGCGAACATGGCTACACCGACACCGAACCATCCGACCTGTGTGAAGCCAAGCAGGAAAGAAGGAAGGTACGAGCCTTTTTCACCGAACGCATATTTTGCAAGCAAATGCGTGGAAAGACCTGTTTTGGCAGCGATATGTGCCAGTGCTCCGGTATAGATGCCGAGTGCCAGATTACCGGCAAGCACGATTCCAATGAACTCCATGAATGTCAAGCTTACCCCTAACGTTCCCCCTGCCAACATGCTTGCGGAAAAGAAAGTGAATGCTAACATGACGGAGAACGTCTTTCCAAAATGATTTCTCTGCGTTTTCGGCACCGCTTGCCACGAAAACTCTTGATCTTGTTTACTCATCAGAATACCCCCAGTATAAAGTGTCCTGATACCAAAAAAGCAGAAACAAAAGAGGCTACTCGTCAGATCAAACTGACAAGTAGCCTCTTTTGTTCATCATAACCCACGCTAAGACACAGAGCACCCCTTGACGGAATATGCCCTGCTTCTCACGTGATTATAAAAATCCGCTGTCCTTGTCAGCCTCTCTGGACTGAATTAAAGGTACCAGTATTCAATTACATTCTATTATTTTAGAAAAACCTATAGATGTCAATGTCATTAATATCCATTGATATAAATCCTCTTTTGAATGCTGCGCTTGGAATTATTATGTGGATGAGGTCGACCAAGGCACTTGCTCATAGTACAAAGCCTTATGTGGTACCGGACAACCTCACTCTCGGAGTTCCTTCATTTCCTATCAGAAACGGCCTGAATCCACAGTCTAAACGGAGCGGTTTTTTAATTTATTCAGGAGGTGAATTCCGTTTCGCTCAGATGTGCCATATCTATTAAATTATTTAGTAGTGTCAAGTAATAAATTCACAATCGTATCCAGCTGAAGCTCTAATGAAAAAGGGTCCTCCATTACGAATTCATCATGATAGTTATCACCATACAAATAAACTTTGCCATTTTTCACTGCAGGGGTGCCTTTCCATATGTTACTTTCCATTGCTTTATTTGTTGCATCAGCATCGCCATTATAAACAAAAACATAATCCCCTAAGTATTCTGGAAGCACTTCAAGTGAAATCGATTCAAACCCCTCTGCCATATTCTTTGCACTTTCTGTTGGAGGCAGCTGCAGCATATTGTATATAGTGGAAGAACCATAGTTTCCTCCCTTTGCCGCTAAGACGTATACCGCTTTTTCTGAAAATGAAACAACCGAAACGGTTTCCCCTTCCTTGATAACACCGGCGAGTTTCGACTTTGCTTCAGCTACTTTCTGTTCGTATTCCGTAATCCATTCTTCTGCTTCTTTTTCTTTTCCGAATATCTTGCTTACACCCCTGAATTTATCAAGCGGCCCTGCGGTAGATAACCCCTCCCAATAAGGCAGAAAAACAGTCGTTCCAATCTTCTCATATTGTTCTATGTTCTCATCGATTGAGCCGATAATTAAGTCCGGATCTAGCATCGTTAATTTTTCTAGGTTTAAAGGAAAATCCCCTAGATCTTCAATTTTCTCGATCGTTTCTTTCGGAATGTCCGCCTTTTCCATCCAGCCTTCATCCAGCATAAATGTTCTTGCACCGATTGGAACAATTCCTAATTTCAATAAATGCCCCATATATTGGTCAGCCGCTACTCTTTTCGGCTCTGCAGGTACTTCCACATCTCCCTTTGGCGTTGATACTATTCGAGTCTTCGAACTTTCTTCTAATGCAGTTTGATTTTCGGATCCACTCCCAGTACTCTGCTCCTTCGCAACTGTGCCCGTCCCGCTTGAGCAAGCGCCTAATAATAGAGAACCGCAAAGCAGCAAAGTTGCCGTCGTCTGAGATTTTGTCATTTTAAACATATGTAATTCCCCTTTTTCCGTATTATGATAATGATTATCATTATTAATATACTGTTGAACGATGTGTTCAAAAATAGAGGATGTGGGGAAGTTTGATGGACTTTCAGCAACTTTATGTGCCTGTATCTCTCTTGTTCTAAAATGTGCAGGGGATACACCTTTTCTTTTCTTAAAAATTCGGCTGAAATAATAAACGTCTTTATAACCAACGCTTGCTGCAATTTCCCCGACAGAAGCCTCTGTTGTCATTAAAAGCTCTGTTGCACGTTCAAGCCGAAAACGAATTAAGTAATCAATCGGACTCATACCTGTGTACTCTTTAAACAATGATGACAAATGATAAGCACTGAAATTAAATACTTCCGCAAGAGAATCTAATGTAATTGGCTCCGCATAGTATTCCTGGATATAGGTGATTACTTGGACTGCAACACTTGTTTGTTTCACCTCATTCTCTTTTTTATGTAATTCTTTTAAAACCTGATCAATGAATTGATAAAACAGTGATTTAACATGGAGTCTCTCTTCTTGCCTGTTCCATTTTTGATGCATCATTTGAATTTTGTTATAAAGTAAAATGGGTGAATTAGGGGAAAAACAATATTGTATTTGGAAGGGATCCTCTTCATGAATCCATGCACGGTAGTAAATGATATAGTAAACAAATTTCTTGCTTGTCGGAACAATATTGAGGGTCACCCCTTTCCCACTATGGAGAATTTGAAATCCTGTAAAAGAAAATTCGGCCTGATCTAACTGAACTTGAGCGCTCCCATGTACCGAAAGTAAAAATATACTGGCAGGAATCTTATATTTTTGACGAATTTCGCCTTGAACCATTTCAATTTGGCGTACATCCAATAACTTGACGGTCGCTTGATCCCATAGAAATATTTGATTGTTGATGTGCATAATGACTACCCCTCCGTTATCTGTCTAATGATCATCATAAATGATAACCATTATCAATAACAGTTGTCTAAAGATAATAAAGGTCTAGACTGAAGAAAACTGCTAAAATGTAGTTAATGTATAATTTAAATATCCCTCATGAACAAAGGAGAACTGAAAATGAGAAAACTCGTTCTATTTCTTCACACATCGCTTGACGGTTTTGTTGAAGGGCCGAATGGTGAAATGGACATTGGTTGGGTTTCCTACGATGCTGATTTGGAGAAACATGCGAAAGAAATTCTGAGTACTGCCGACACTGTCCTTTGGGGACGTGGGACTTATCAGATGATGCATAGTTACTGGCCATCTGTGCCTTCGAACCCATCAGCTTCGCAGCATGAACGGAATCATGCAGAGTGGATCGAAAAGACAGCCAAAATCGTTTTTTCCACGACGCTGGAGAAAGTCGAATGGAATAATTCCAGACTCGTGAAAGAAGATGTCGAGAAAGAGATCAATAACCTCAAACAGCAGCCAGGCAAAGATATGGTCATCCTCGGCAGTCCTAGGTTCGCACACCACCTCATGCAGCTTGATTTAATTGATGAGTATAAAATTACGGTTTCTCCCGTTCTGATCGGTAAGGGATTGCCATTATTCCAAGGTCTCAAGGAGAAGATCAATCTTAAGCTAATCGAAAACAAGACATTTGATTCTGGAGCCATAGGCCTCGTTTACCAGACGGTAAGATGACCTTGTCACTTAAGGTGATTATACTAACTGGTAACGTTATTGGAACGACAACAGCGGCAGTCTAATACTTTATTTGCCTTTGCTGATTTGTCCAAATTTATCAATTTTCTGCACCTGCTTCTGTAAAATCAGATCCCATTCTGATATTTATTTAAAATACCATAGACAAAAGCGTGCGAAATTGCTAGAAACACGTTTTCTACTAAAACAACACATTAAACGTAATAATCATTTTTTAAGCCGATCCAGTAAAGGATCGGCTTATTTTTTATTCAAGATCAATCTTGTCTATTCTCAACAGATTTCATGCGGTTTTGATCGTCAGGCACTCGATCATTACTGAATTCCTGGCCAGCTTCAACTTCACCATGACCGGAAGCACTTCGAGCGAAATTTGTGAACTGCCTTTTTTGCTCGTCTAGCTTATGTTTACTCTTAAGAAGCTCCTGCGGATCCTGATTTGTCATAATACTATCCTCCCAAAATGGAATCATGCTATTTATTTGCACAACAGAAGTTTTCCATAAAAGAATGGTGCTTATGCAAGAAATTCAAATTCCTATTTTCAACGAAAAATTTCAATTACTTTATTCAAAACAAGGTATTCTAAAACAACTAACCCAACGCAAATAATAACAAAAAACTGAAGTCTTGCAGTATTCATTCTATCCTTCCAATACTCTCCTCGGAATAATGAAACGATGTTAGGTGTAAAAGTATGTCTAATCGTTTCGTTATAATCATCATTATCCACAAAGAACACGCGAAACAATACTTTATATATTGGAATATTTATTAATAGCAGAAAAATAATCATCACAAGATCAAGACTCAATTTTCACGCCTCCCCATATTCAGTTATCCTAATTTTACCACATAAATAACTGTAGACTTTGGAGGAAAATGATTTTTTTCGCATAAAAAAGGCGTATCCCAAACTGGGACACCCCTCTTTAAGCTTAGCTTAACGTTTCACCCTTCGAGCAAAATCCACGAACTGAAATTTATCCAGTCGATGCCTGGACTCGGTATATTGGAAAAGCACCGTGTTCTCCAAATAAACATAGTTTCGTACTACTACAATATGCGTGTAACTCTTCAAATCAAGCAGTCTATGATCCTCCTCGGTAGAAGGCTCAACGGATATCAGCTTCTTCGCATAACTGATTTTAAGCCCCAACTCGTGCTCCAGATATTCATAAAGTGAGCCTTCCGCGATTTCCTCGCTTAGGAATGGAACAATATCCGCTCGGAAATAATCCTTATCCAAAATGATCCGATCGCCTTCAATCTCTCTGGCACGAATAACTTTCCAAACCAGGGTTTCAGGTGGAATCTGCAGATGTCTGGCGAGTGCTGAGCCTGCCGACTCACTTATCGTCCGCTCTACCAGCGTCCGCGAGGCAGTACCTAGTGTATCGGCCATCTCTTTAAATGAAATCAGACCGGTAACGGGGAAATCCATTCTCGTCATATCAAGCACAAAGGAGCCTCTGCCCTTAATTTTGTGAATGTATCCTTCACGGAACAGCAGGTTCAGCGCTTTGCGAACAGTCTCTCGTGAAGTGCTATATGCTTCAGCAAGTTCACTTTCAGAAGGCAGCTTGGTTCCCGGCAGCAGTTGTCCAGAAAGAATTTGGTTGCTGTACTCATTATAAATTTGTAAATATTTATTTTCTCTCAATTTTGATCACCGCCCTTTATTGTATCACGTCATGCCTTTAGAAGCATCGATTCAATTGGAGGGAAATTTATAGCGTGGAACATATGAATTCTTATATTTACAGAAAGACAGCCCCTAGGGGCTGTCTTTCTGTAATATAAAGTCTTTGCCAATATAGCCTGTATCAACTCTTGAGATGAATAGTCAAGATGCTAGATTGTCTAGCTGCAGCTGGTCCAGTCTTCTCCTCAATTTTCTCCACCATATCCTGACCTGCAGGAATGATGATTGGAGTAATCAACGGGTAACCTGCTGCGCGGATAGCTTCCATATCAAATTCCAGCAGAAGCTCGCCTGCCTGCACCTTGTCGCCAATATTCTTATTGGTGGTAAAACCAGTGCCTTTAAGCGACACCGTATTAATTCCAACGTGGATGAGCACCTGTACACCACTTGCATGCTCCAATATAAGCGCATGTTTGCTCTTGATTACATGAGCTACTGTAGCATCAAAAGGTGCATATACTTTACCCTCAGAAGGTTCGATTGCAATTCCCTCGCCCATCTGTTTCTCAGCAAAGGCAGGATCAGGCACCTGTTCTAGAGATACTGCAGTTCCACTGAGTGGAGAGATAAGCTCCAAAATATTCACGGATTCCTGTGTTTCTTGAACTGGAGGGCGGCTGTTCAAATCATTTGCTTCGCTCACAGTACTAGTAGCCTTTGTAGCTGAGTTTTTTTCGGAGCGCCCCACCACAGAACGGCCGTAGAGTACAGTGGCGACAAATGGCACAATGAGAACAATAACCATGCCCATGAAGAACACACCCCACTGGTTCGGGAATATCGAAAGGAAGCCGGGAATCCCCCCTACCCCAATGGAAGAAGCGCGAACCTGATTAACGGTAAGAAGCATACCGGCAATCCCTGAGCCGATCATCCCGAAGATGAAAGGATAACGATATCGGATATTCACTCCGAAGATTGCCGGCTCCGTCACGCCGAGAAATGCAGAGACGGAAGACGTGACCGCCAAGCCTTTTGCCTTCTGTTCTCTAACTACGAACATCATTGCCAGTGCAGCGGCACCTTGAGCAATATTGGATAGCGCTAACATCGGCCAGAGGAAGGTACCGCCCTCACTGCCGATGAGCTGCACATCAACCGCCAAGAAGGTATGATGCATACCAGTGATGACAAGAAGCGAATAGAATCCGCCGTAAATCAAGCCACCAAGAAGCGCAAAATGATCAAATACAAAGATCAGGCCGGAGGTGATGGCATTGGCAATGCCAAACGTAACCGGTCCGATAATGGTG
Organism: Paenibacillus sp. Marseille-Q9583; assembly: GCF_976954365.1. Taxonomy (NCBI): domain Bacteria; kingdom Bacillati; phylum Bacillota; class Bacilli; order Caryophanales; family Paenibacillaceae; genus Paenibacillus; species Paenibacillus sp. Marseille-Q9583. The sequence continues at coordinate 4,797 of NZ_CDRJTB010000038.1, read as the reverse complement.
AAGGCCAGAAAACCTGTAATCAGTAAAGTCACTGGCGCAACAACCAGCAGTTTAATGGAATCATGCACCCGGCGGTTGAGGAACCTCTCCAGCCTAGCCAGAATATAGGCCGAAACCAGCACTGGCAATACTTGTCCCTGATAACCGATCTTCTCCAAATGCCAGCCGAACAAATTCCAGGTTGGAACCGTTCCCTCGGTGGAAGCACTTGCATAGTTATAGGCACTTAATAGATCCGGGTGCACTAGAATGAGACCCAAAACGATCCCGAGCAGAGGACTACCGCCAAACCGTGTAACAGCTGCCCAACCGATAAGTGCTGGTAAAAAGGTAAAAGCTGTGCTGGCAATCGTATTAATAATCGCAGCAATGTCTTTCCATGCGGGATAGACATCCACCAGCGACTGATTATCAAAGAAGATACCAGGCCCGGTCAAAATATTATTGACCCCAAGCAGCAAACCTGCGGTTACGATAGCTGGAAGAATAGGAATAAATATATCAGCGAGCGTCTTGATCGCACGCTGCAGCGGATTCTGTTTTCGGGCAGCAGCGGATTTCACTTCATCTTTGGAAGAACGAGAACCGCCAGTGATCTGAATCATTTCATCGTATACTTTATCTACAGTTCCCGGTCCGATAACGATCTGAAACTGCCCCTGGCTAGAAAATTGTCCTTTTACTAGTTCGTTTCGGTCCAAGGCTTCCGAATCCACCTTGCTCTCATCATACAGCGAGAATCTTAGCCGGGTTACACAATGTGTCGCAACCTCTATATTCTCCTTGCCCCCGACTGCCCGTACAATATCCTCAACATTTTTGCGGTCTATAGCCATATTTTCACTCCTTACATAATTGATTTGTGCTCCTTCTCAAGTACACCTCGTTAGCGGATTAACCACATGTAGGAAGCATAAGGACTAAGCTGAAACTCTTGTGTTAATGCAGGTGTTTCTGTTGTATTTCCAATCAGAAGCTTGTCTTTACCAGATGATAACTCTGCCCAGTGACTCTCTTCAAAACGGAAGGTAATCTCTTTACTGCTGAAGTTCGAGACCACTACAAGCGCCTCACCATCACCTGTTCTGGCGTAAGCGAACACTTCAGGATGACCATCATCGAGTCTCTTGAATACACCTTCAATGAATATCCCATACTCCTTGCGTAGTGCAATCAGCTTACGGTAATGATGGAAGATGGAATCGGGATTGGCTAGCTCCTTCTGCACATTGATGTCCAAATACCGCTCATCAACTTTCAGCCAGGGAGTACCTGTGGTGAATCCGGCATTTCGGCTGTCATCCCACTGCATCGGCGTACGTGAATTGTCACGTGAACGTTCCTGAAGAATACTCAGGGCAGTCTCAGGGCTTTTCCCCTGTTCACACAAAATACGGTACATATTCAGTGACTCAATGTCACGGAACTCATCGATGCTCTTCCATACCGGATTTGGCATCCCGATTTCTTCCCCTTGATACACATAAGGTGTTCCCTGAAGTCCATGCAGAGTTGTTGCAAGCAGCTTGGCACTCTCTACACGGTAGACCTTATCATCAGTGAATCTGGAGAGGGCACGCGGTTGATCGTGATTGTTAAAAAATAAGGCGTTCCAGCCCCGACCTTTCTGCATTCCGGTCTGCCACTCTGTGAACAAGCTTTTCAGCGCCTCAAAATCAAAGGGCATTAGCTCCCACTTCTGTCCGTTCGGATAATCGACTTTTAAGTGATGAAAATTAAAAGTCATGGAAAATTCCCGCTCTTTAGGACTCGAGTACCGGATGCAATGCTCTAGTGTAGTTGAGGACATCTCTCCGACCGTCACCATCTCATACGGACCGAATACCTCTTCATACATCGCTTTGATGTATTCATGGACCCGTGGACCGTCAGTATAGAATTTACGTCCATCCCCCGGTGGAACACTCCCGTCATCATCAGGGAAGTGCTGATCCTTGGAGATTAAATTAATTACATCCATGCGAAAGCCGTCTACACCCTTTTTAGCCCAGAATAGCATCATATCATTCACTGCTCTACGTACCTTCTCGTTCTCCCAATTCAGATCCGCCTGGGTTTTATCGAAGAGAGTAAGATAATATTGTCCCGAAGCTTCATCAAACTGCCAGGCTGGACCTCCGAACTTTGACTGCCAGTTGTTGGGTAAGCCGCCGTCCGGAGCCGGGTCCTTCCAAATATAATAATCACGGTAGGGATTGTTCCTGCTTGAAATGGACTGTTTGAACCACTCATGTTCTGTTGAAGTATGGTTAACCACGATATCGATCATTAGCTTCATTTCACGTCTATGCAGTTCCTGTACTAACTCGTCGAAATCCTCCATTGTACCAAAATCCGGGTTGATATTTTCATAATCCGCAACATCGTAACCGTTATCATGTTGTGGCGAGACATAGACCGGCTGTAACCAGACAATATCAATTCCAAGCTTCTGCAAATAATCTAATTTTTCAATAAGTCCTTTAATATCTCCTGTTCCGTTGCCTGTAGTGTCCTTAAAGCTCTTCGGGTATACCTGATACACCGTAGATCGGCGCCACCACTCCGAATACTGGGACTGACTCAAGTTGAACACCTCCAAAAAAATACTTTATGTCAAACATTAAACCTGTATATACAAGTTCAAACACTTCACACAGTTTAAACCTGTATATACAGGTTGTCAATACTTTTGCTATCTGACCCGGAAAAAGAGTGAAAACAGGCGGTTCTTCCTTAATTAACCCATTTGATAATCCATTATTCTTTTTCCTTTTCTATCTTAATATTTGCACTATAACCACAACAAAAAAGCCGCTAACTTAGCGGCTTTCTATATACAAAGATATCTTCTGCAGAATCCATAACGATGACGAAAATCAGCTTGTTTTAACTAAAAAATGATACCGATGATCAGAGCGGATAAAACGCTTACAAGTGTGGCGCCAAATAACAGCTTTAATCCAAAGCGTGCGACGATATTCCCTTGCTTTTCATTCAATCCCTTCACTGCACCCACAATGGTACCAATGGACCCAAAGTTAGCAAATGAGATTAGAAAAACGGAGACAATGGCTGTAGTACGCCCACTTAATCCATCTTGGATCTTAACAAAGTCAAGCATAGCAACGAATTCATTCGCAACAAGCTTTGTCGCCATGATACTGCCTGCATCAACAGCCTCATGCCATGGGACACCGATAAGAAAGGCAATGGGGGCAAAGACATACCCTAAAATTCCTTGAAAAGAGATACCGAATACTCCGCTGAAGACCCCGTTAATTAAAGCAATGATCCCAACGAAACCAACCAACATTACACCAACTACTATGGCTACTTTAAAGCCATCCATAATATATTCGCCTAGCATTTCAAAAAACGTTTGTTTTTCCTCTACCTGAACATCAACAATATCTTCTTCAGGTGTAACTTCATACGGATTAATGATAGATGAAATGATAAATCCGCCAAATAGGTTTAATATCAATGCAGCTACTACATACCGAGGTTCTAGCATCGTCATATAGGAACCAACGATTGACATGGATACCGTAGACATTGCAGACGCACATAATGTATACAAGCGATGTTTTGGCAATAGTCCAAGCTGGTTTTTCACCGAAATAAATACTTCATTTTGTCCGACAATTGCGGCTGCAACTGCATTATAAGATTCCAATTTACCCATGCCATTTATTTTACTCAGTACCAGTCCAATATACTTTATAATGAATGGCAGAATTTTGTAATGCTGCAATATCCCAATTAATGCCGACATAAAAACAATGGGCATCAAAACATAAAGGAAAAATGTATGGGCCCCTTCATTTGCAATCCCGCCAAAAACAAAGTTAGTCCCTTCATTGGCGTATCCAAGCAATTTTGCAAAGCTATCAGCGAACCCTTTAATTAAGAATTCACCTATACTTGTTTTTAGTATAATTAATCCCAAACCGATCTGAATAGCAATCATTACAATGATTGGACGATATTTAATCTTTTTCTTATTGTTACTTCCTAGCCATGCCAGTAATAGAACAATAACCAAACCAGCAATTGAAATTAGATAATGCATTTTTAGCCCTCCAAATTATCGGTTAATTTTCTTGGAATCCTCATATCGAAATGCATCTTTCCACATTAACCCTTGTTCCAAAATAATCGCCAACAGACTTCCGCATATTAATCCATTATTTAAAATGGCTATCACGATCGGAGATAAATGGGCCGTTGCTGATGAAGGGATAAACATTAATCCCACACCCACTAAAAGGGAAATTCCACTAACGATAAATGTTCGTTCTTCATGAATGACCTTCTTCAATTCCTTTAGCGCTAGTCCGATCATCTTCACAAAAATGACGAAGGTAACGGAATAGCCTATGGGAGCTGGAATCGCTGATATAACATTCATCATTGGCGGAAATAAGGATATTGAGATCACAAAGAAACATCCAATTAAAAATGATCTGCGCTCCTTCATCCCTGTTTGTTCAACATATCCTGCCGCTCCCGAGATAGGGACAGAACCGACCGCTCCTAAACCGCCACTAATAAGATGCGTAATTCCAGAAGTAAACCCGGCGCGCAAATAACGATGATGATCCACTTGCTTTGGTTTCATAACGGTCTCCATCAAACGGATCGACGCAACTGCATTGGTTATTAATAACAGCGTTAATAAAAATGCAGTAGTGATTGTCCCAGCATCGAATTGAGGTCTGCCAAATGGGAATATTTTCGGTAGCTTAAATAGAGTATCCGCATGAGAAAACACTGGTATATTACCGCAGATAA
>NZ_CDRJTB010000037.1:0-61626 GCF_976954365.1 Paenibacillus sp. Marseille-Q9583 | reverse complement strand
CACTTTTTTTCAAACAAATTAGTATTATGCTATATATCCTCATAACGATACCAGAATCTTTACCTTCTGATCAACAGTGGCCAAGGAGAACCGCCGCTAGACAGCTCCCCTGTGCTCATTGTTGTATAAATACTATTCGTTTGTACGGTTACGCATATGCGGGAACAGCAGTACATCACGAATAGATGCAGAATTGGTAAGCAACATGATCAAACGGTCTACACCGATTCCCAGTCCACCTGTAGGAGGCATACCATATTCCAAAGCACGGATGAAGTCATCGTCCATTTCATGAGCTTCGTCATTACCTTGCTCTTTCTCCTGGATTTGAGCTTCAAAGCGTTGACGCTGGTCGATCGGATCATTCAATTCACTAAATGCATTCGCATGCTCACGACCCACAATAAACAATTCAAAACGATCGGTGAAGCGTGGATCCTCATCGTTTTTCTTCGCCAGTGGTGAGATTTCAACCGGATGTCCCATTACAAAGGTAGGCTGAATCAGAGTTTCCTCTACAAATTGCTCGAAGAAAGCATTAAGGATATGACCGAAAGACATGTGCTTCTCTACAGGTACACGGTGCTCTTTTGCCAGAGCCTGTGCTTCCTCATCTGTCATTTGAACACTGAAATCAACACCGGTTACCTCTTTAACGGCATCAACCATAGTTACACGACGCCATCCTGGTGACAGATCTACCGGCTTACCCTGATAGTCGACCTGTTGAGTTCCTAATACCTCTTGGGCAATATGAGCGATCATATTCTCCGTAAGGTTCATGATGTCCTTGTAATCAGCATAAGCTTCATACAGCTCAATCATAGTAAACTCAGGATTGTGACGAGTGGAAATTCCTTCATTACGGTATACACGACCGATTTCGTATACTTTTTCTAGTCCACCAACAATAAGACGTTTCAAATGAAGCTCAATAGCAATACGCATATAAAGCTGCATTTCAAGCGTGTTGTGGTAAGTAATGAACGGACGCGCTGCAGCTCCACCGGCAATCGCATGAAGTGTAGGTGTCTCAACTTCAAGATAGCCAAGTGAATCCAAATAACGACGCATAGATTGAATGATTCTTGAACGAGCGATAAAGGTCTGTTGAACTTCTGGATTAATAATCAAATCAACATAGCGCTGACGGTAGCGCAGCTCTACATCTTTAAGACCATGATATTTCTCAGGAAGTGGCAACAAGGACTTGGACAAGACTTCGAGATTATGCACTTTGATAGAGGTCTCACCTGTTTTGGTTTTGAATACTGTTCCGCGAACGCCGATGATGTCTCCTAGATCGAGAACATTGAACGCTGCGTATTGCGTTTCAGGAATGCTGTCTTGACGAACATAAAGCTGAATTCTTCCACTGAGATCTTGGATATGCGCAAAACTGGCTTTACCCATAACACGTTTTGCCATAATGCGACCCGCTATGCTGACTTCAACAGATAGCTCGTCCAATTCTTCTTTAGAAAGTCCATCATACTTCGATACTAGGTCGCCAGCGTTAGCTGTACGCTCATACTTTTTGCCGAAAGGATCGATACCAAGTCCTCTTAGCTCGTCCAATTTGGCACGGCGGATTTGCAAAAGCTCACTAAGTTCGTTCTCTGCATTCTCCACATTATTCATTTCCTCGGTCATGCTATTCATCCCCTTGCAGATATAAATCCCTTATATTTTGAAAAAAAGCTTCCCTAAGGAAGCTTTCCCAAACAATGTTCCCTTATCTGCCTGCATACAAGAAAACTACTTATACATTCGGCAGCACATCTATTTACAGACTATAAGATCTGTACACTACTTCATTCTGATATCGAGAATTTTATATTGAATAACGCCTGCAGGTGTATTAACGTCAACAATCGTGCCTATTTTCTTGCCGATGATGGCTTTGCCTACTGGACTTTCGTTGGAGATCTTATTATTCAGTGGATCGGACTCCGCTGTACCTACGATCGTGTATTCCATAGTGTCACCATATTCCAAGTCTTCAACACTTACAGTAACACCGATACTTACCACATCAGTAACGATCTCGTCGCTATTAATGATGCGCGCGTTGCGAAGCATCTTCTCCAAGGTGATAACGCGTCCTTCGATAAAAGCCTGCTCATTCTTCGCGTCTTCATACTCCGAGTTCTCACTGATATCTCCGTAGCCAATCGCTACCTTAATCCGTTCAGCAACCTCGCGGCGTTTCACAGATTTGAGGAATTCCAGCTCATCTTCCAGACGCTTTAGCCCGTCCGGCGTAAGGATGACTTCTTTATCGCTCATCTCAACCGATTCTCCTGTCGTATACATTTATTGAAAACACCATACTATATGCTAATCTAGGAGGATAAGAACCCTCCCTGCTGCATTGCTCTTACTGTAACGGCGATTTTATACTGTGAAATTATATTGGAACCGCTACAAAATGTCAATGACACCACATATAAAGTGGGATGTGTTCAAAAAGCGTAAGGAAAACAACGTTTATACTGCGGAAGCAGACATTTCATTACCCTTATTCTCTTCTTCATACTTTAGCTGAACGACAAAATCATTCAAAATCTTCACCATTCCATCACGTTCTGTCTCTAACATGAGCACATCCTTCACTCGTGCAGCAGACTTCAGGCCTTTTAAATACCAAGCCATATGCTTACGCATCTCCCGAACGGCTACTGCTTCTCCCTTAAGTGCAACCAGCCGATCCATATGAAGAATGGCAACCTTAATCTTCTCATCCAATCCAGGTTCAGGCATCAGTTCCCCGGTGCTTAAATACTGAATCGTACGGTACAGCATCCATGGGTTACCTAGCGCCCCACGCCCGATCATCACGCCATCACAACCGGTCTGATCAAGCATAGCCCGAGCATCTTCAGGTGTATTCACATCACCATTGCCGATAACCGGAATGGAGACCGCTTCTTTTGCCATCTTGATATAATTCCAATCCGCACGCCCCGTATAGAGTTGCTCCCGTGTTCGTCCATGTACACTGACAGCCTTGCCACCGGCACGTTCTACTGCACGTGCATTATCTTCGACAAAAATATGCTCGCTATCCCAGCCAATCCGCATTTTCACGGTTACGGGTTTATCAACAACATCGACAACCGCAGAGACCATTTCATAGATTTTGTCGGGATTCAAAAGCCAGCGGGCTCCCGCATCACATTTAGTTACTTTAGGCACTGGGCATCCCATATTGATATCGATAATATCAGCATTGGTTTCTTTATCAACCACTTTAGCTGCTTGCACCAGTGATTCCCTATCCCCGCCAAAAATCTGCAAACTAAGCGGTTTCTCCCGTTCATCTACAAACAGCATTTCGCGAGTACGCGTATTCCCGTGAATAATAGCCTTGTCGCTCACCATTTCCGCACAGACTAAACCTGTACCAAACTCTTTAGCGATTAGACGAAAGGCCGGATTGCATACCCCAGCCATAGGTGCCAGAACAACTTGATTTTTCATCTCAATGTCGCCAATCTTCAGCATTCGTATCACTTCCATTATTCCTATTTGAATGGCTTAAAAATTATGAGTCAGGGTTTACCAATTCTTCGGTTGTAACCCCTAGGACATTCGCAATTTTATCTAAAATTTGATCTTCCAAACGTCTATTACCCCTCTCGACTGCACCAAGCACAGCCAAGGAAATCCCAGTGAGATCCGCAAGTTCCTGTTGAGTATAACCTTTTAGCTTGCGGAATGCCCTGACCCTCCGTCCCATACGCTTGTTGTCCACAACCGAATTCCTTCCTTCCCGTCTATGTCTTGAAGCGCTGCTGTAATCAACTTGCGGAGTCCGGAAGACTGTTCATTCTGTGGAACGATATCACTGAGCGGAAGCATTACAAATGCACGCTCAAACATACGCGGATGCGGTAACGTTAAATGCGGAGTATCAAGTGTCTGGCCCTCTACCCACAATAAATCTAGATCTACCGTTCTCGGTCCATAGCGAATATCCCGGATACGACCCAGCTGCGTTTCGATCCCCAGCATTACTTCCAGCAAGGTCTCTGGCGCAAGCGTCGTGCGCAAAGCTGCTGCCATATTAAGAAACTGCGGCTGATCTAAATAACCTACTGGCTCTGTCTCGTAGACTTTGGAGCAGCGAACTACCGATATTTCATCATGATTATTCAGTCTGTTCAAAGCCTCCGACAGCGTGCCCTCACGGTCGCCCAAATTAGCCCCTAAAGCAATATAAGCCTCTGATTCTTCAGAGGTGGAATGTATATTCATGGACTTTGTTCTCACTTTCTAGTTCTGCGCAGCTCCACAGTCACTCCCTGAAAATGAATGTCGAATGGCGGATGCGGTTTAGTTACCTTTACCGTTACTGCATTGATAACAGTATAAGTGTCCAGTACGGAGGATGCAATATATTCTGCCAGAGCCTCAATTAACTTAAAGGACTTTATTTCGACAATGTTTTTGACCAGTTCATGCACTTCAGCGTAGTTTACGGTTTGGTTCAAATCATCGTTCTGACCCGCCCCCTGTAGATCGAGTTCCAGCTCCAAATCAATGTAAAAACGTTGGCCCAGCTTACGCTCTTCTTCAAACACACCATGATATCCGTAATATTCCATTCGATGCAGTGTCATTTTATCCATCTTTAAACCCGCCCTTTTTATAAAATATCTTTATTCACGCACCAATGGAGGTGCAGCATACAACATCGCATCACACATCTTGACCGTTCGTTTTATTAGGGACACATCATGCACTCGTACGATCTGGCAGCCCTGAGCAATGCCAAAGGCTACTGTAGCTGCGGTACCTTCCACAACATCATCAGCGGGCAAATCAAGTACGGTCCGGATGAATTTTTTGCGTGAAGTCGCCAGTAACAGTGGATAACCAAACTCAGTCAACCCGTCCAAAAGCATCATCGCCTGCAAATTTTCATTAAAATCCTTCGCAAAGCCGATTCCTGGATCCAAGATGATATTGGCTGGGTTCACTCCTGCGGCTAAAGCAAGATCAATACTTTCCTTAAGATCGGCCGACATATCCGCACTTAGATTCGTATAATCACGGTCCTGCCGGTTATGCATCAAAATAATGGGACAGTCTGCAGCAGCTGCCACTGCCGCCATTTCCGGATCAGCCTTACAGCCCCATATATCATTAATGATATGGGCACCAGCAGCAATAGCTTGGCGTGCCACTTCAGCTTTGTAGGTATCTATAGATAACGGAATATGCGGTGCCGCTCGATGAATACTTTCGATGACAGGCAATACACGAGCTAATTCCTCTTCAAGCCCGACTGGTTTATGACCAGGACGGGTAGATTCTCCACCAATATCTATAATATCAGCACCATCTGCGGCCATTTGTAGCGCATGTTCTACTGCTATGTCCGGATCATCCCAAAGTCCTCCATCTGAAAAAGAATCCGGGGTTACATTCAGGATGCCCATAATCAGCGTTCGATTTCCCAATTCCAAATCAGTATTTCCACAGCGGTATGTCCGCTTGAATATGGCTGGTCTCATTTCGATATTCCCGTCCTTTCTCTATAGAATGAAATCAAATCCGAAGTCATTCTGCCGCAAAGGCCATCGCCTACGGTAAATTTCTTATCTTTTTCCCAAAGCGTTGTGACCGGGACAATTTCTTGTACGGAATTAGTAAGAAATACTTCGTCGGCTATTTTTAACTGCTCCCAATGATAAGCGCCCTCTTCTACCCTAATTCCAGCACTACGAGCCAGTTCCATTACCATTTCCCGGGTAATTCCCGGTAGAATCCCAGTTGAGATATCTGGAGTTTGGAGAATATTGTTTTTTATAAAAAAGATGTTGCTGACAATACCCTCTGCTATGATCTCTTGTGCAGTCAACATCAGTCCTTCAGCACCATTCACCGCCGAAGCATAGCCCCTAAGCTCACGCTTGGCCAAAATATTATTCATATAATGCAGAGACTTGAATCGCACTGCTCCCTCCGGAGTGTTACGCCGTAAGGACAACAGTTGCAGATCTTTGCCTTCTCTATATATCTTTTCGGATACTTTCGGCAGCGCTTTGATGTACAGCAAATGATTGGGTTCGCAATAGTCGCCCGCAGGTAATCCAAGAATATCCTCACCAGCGGTCACGGTATAGCGTATATAAGCTTCTTTTAATTCATTTTTGTCCATAACACGCTGGATCCACTCCTGCAGCTGTTCAACATCCTGCGCAAATGGAATACCAAGCTCCTTGCACCCCTCTGCCATACGCTTCAAATGACGCTCCAGCAGAAAAGATACTCCCCCATACGTCCGAAAGGTCTCGAATAATCCTATGCCGTATAAAAAACCGTGATCCAGGGCGGAAACCACGGCTTGTCTTGCATCTATGACACCATTGTTAAATCCTATATATTTCATGCCGTTTCTCCGGCTCTCCGTTTCAAGAAATTACGTAGCATCGTATGACCATGATCCGTAATAATCGATTCCGGATGGAATTGCACACCTTCGATAGGGTATTCTTTATGGCGCAGCGCCATAATCTCCCCTTCTTCGGTCTCCGCTGTAATCTCCAGACAATCCGGCAGACTCTCGCGCTCTACAATCAAAGAATGATATCTTGTTGCCGTAAAAGGAGACTCCAGACCTTCAAAAACCGACGTGCTATTATGATGAATCGGGGATGTCTTTCCATGCATCAAACGCTCTGCACGAATAACATTTCCACCAAACGCTTGGCCTATCGCCTGATGCCCAAGGCATACGCCGAAGATCGGAATAATACCTTTGAAATGATGTAACAATTCCAAACTGATCCCCGCTTCATTAGGTGTACATGGTCCTGGAGAAATTAAAATATGATCGGGAGCCATTTTTTCAATCTCTTCAATGGTAATTTCATCGTTGCGGTGTACTTTAACCTCTTCCCCAAGTTCACCCAAATACTGTACGAGGTTATACGTAAAGGAATCATAATTATCGATGACCAAGATCACAGTGTTTCTCCCCCTTCGGCGCCGCTGGTAGTTTGGGATTCCTGCTGTAACTCACTACAGAGTACTGCCTTCACTACCGCTTTGGCTTTATTATGGCATTCACGGTATTCACGATATGGATCAGAGTCGATCACGATGCCCGCACCTGTCTGAATATATCCGACCCCATCCTTTACAGCCAGTGTTCTAATAATAATATTTAATTCCATATTTCCGTTATAGTCAATAAAGCCCATGGATCCTGTATACGGCCCACGCCGAACCGGCTCCAGCTCTTCAATGATTTCCATTGTTCTTACTTTGGGCGCGCCTGTAATCGTTCCCCCTGGGAACAATGCTGCGATTACAGCATAAGCATCCTTATCCGGTGCGACCTGGCCCTCTACCTGCGAAACGAGATGCATCACATGAGAGTAGCGCTCCACCGTCATCAGCTCAGGCACGCTGACGGATCCATACGCAGCGACACGCCCGATGTCGTTGCGCTCCAGATCGACAAGCATAATATGCTCGGCGATCTCTTTTTCGCTCCCGCGAAGCTCCGCCTCCATGGCGGCATCCTCCGCGGGAGTCAGGCCTCGGCGCCGGGTGCCGGCGATTGGCCTTGCGCTCACTTTGTCCCCATGCAGCTTGACGAGCAGCTCCGGTGAAGCGCTGGATAGCGCGAAGCCGGGCGACCGCAAGAGCCCCATGTACGGGGACGGATTGAGCTCCCGCAGCCATTCGTAAACATCCTCCGGCGAGGATTTCAGCTGCGCCTCCTGGCGCAGCGAGAGGTTCACTTGAAATACATCGCCTTGGCGGATGTATTCCTGAACGTCCAGCACGGCCTGCTGGAACTTCTCAGGCGAGAAGGCCGAGGTCATACCCGGCCACTCCCCTGAGGAATCTGTGAGAGCCTCAATGCTACCTTTGACCTCTTCGTTCAATCCCGAGGCAGTGGATACCAACTGCCACTGCTCTACCATTCGCCCAGCCTGTTCTATAGCACCGAGATAAAGGTTCTGCAAATCCTCCATCCCACATTCTGCTGGAACCGGGACGTGAACAGCACAATAAAGCACATGCTCTTCGTGATCATAAATCCATACCTCATCCATCCTCATAAAGAGATAATCAGGAATACCGGGATCATCTTGTGCGAGAGACGGTAAACGCTCCAATGAGCGAACCACATCGTACCCTAGAAATCCAATACATCCACCGGTAAATGGAGGAATGCCCTGAACGTTTAGACTTGGCGAGGTGAAGCCTGACATCCATTGCTGTAGCAGCTCTAGCGGCTGACCTAGCAGCGTTGTTGTCTCATGTGAACCCTCATCGGCTGTATGACCCAATGATTCGGGAGAAAGGCTAAACACCTCAGCGCCTTCTCCCTTGCCCTTTAATATGGATACAGGATTTAAACCTAAGTACGTATAGCGGCCACCCTTGCCACTCTCCAACACTACGGAGTATTCGGAAGCTAGTTCCCAGGCCTTCTTCCAGGATGCGGGCAATTCCCCCGAGCACTTGGGTGATTTTATAATCAAGGGGAACATGCTCCAGTCTTCAGCTGCCCATTGTTCCCACTCATGCCATGTCGTTATGATTTCCAAAGCCATCCTCCTAAAAGTTTTATGAAGCCATTACTTCGTAGACATCACTTCGCAATAAAACTTACTTCGTAAGCATTTGCTTAGTTTTAATCATCAGTAGTATATTGCCTGTCAGTATACTGTACTTAAGGCATTATTGAAAAGCCCCCAGCTATAGGAAATTATTATGGCTTTTAAGTCTTCAGTAAAAACCATAGCATTTTTCAAAAATAATAAATTACCACGTCTAGGCCGTCATATATCCATGTAGCCTTTTGCCCATATAATCAACGAAAAGAGTCTCCATCACCACCAGAAAAGTGGTATGAAGACTCTTTTAAATTACGTTATTGCAAACAATTACGCTTCGAAATTGTAAAGTGGTGTACTCAGGTAACGTTCACCATTACTTGGGATGATGACAACTACCTTCTTGCCAGGACCGAGGTCTTTAGCAACCTTAAGTGCTGCAAATACTGCTGCACCGGAAGAAATGCCAGACAAGACGCCTTCTTCTTTAGCTACACGGCGTGCAGTTTCGAATGCTTCATCGTTCTCAACATGGATGATCTCATCATAAATGTCCTGGTTCAGGATTTCAGGAATGAAGTTTGCTCCGATACCCTGAATTTTGTGAGGGCCTGGTTTGCCTCCTGCCAAGATTGGAGAAGCAGCAGGTTCCACAGCATAGATCTTCACGTCAGGATATTTGCTCTTCAGCACTTCACCTGCACCCGTGATCGTTCCACCTGTTCCGATACCTGCAATAAAAGCATCCAGTGGGCCTCCGATGGACTCAATAGCTTCAACAATTTCAGGTCCAGTGGTCTCACGGTGGATCTTCACGTTCGCTTTATTCTTGAATTGCTCCGATGGGAAATAGCTTGGGTTCTCTTTCAGAATTTCTTCCGCTTTCTTAACCGCACCATTCATGCCTTCCGATCCTGGAGTCAGAACCAATTCTGCTCCGTATGCACGAAGTAGATTACGACGTTCCAAGCTCATGGTTTCCGGCATTACGATAACTGCCTTATAACCTTTAGCCGCAGCCACAAGTGCCAAGCCAATACCAGTGTTACCACTAGTTGCTTCTACAATTGTACCTCCAGGCTTCAGTAGACCTTCACGTTCAGCTTCTTCAACGATGCTGATTGCGATACGGTCTTTTACGCTTGATCCCGGATTCTGATATTCCAATTTCAAATAAATATCTGCGGAGCCTTCCTGTGCCAGACGATTCAAACGAACGAGCGGAGTACCTCCGATCAATTCTGTTACGTTGTTAACGACTTTAGCCATGAGCAAAAACCTCCTTAGAATGATAAATGCGATATAAGAACGTAAATTGTGACTTTACTCTTCTGTATGTGTGTGCCTATTATGCAATAATAACTGCTATAAAGGGGTGTAGATATTGGACCACCGTTAGTTATTTCCGACTAAAACGGTAGGTTTTACGTTAATATCATATTATCAATCTTGCAGGCTGTTGTCAATATTTATTGCCACATCATATTTCGTGCGCAAATCACTCTCCACTTGCTGTAGAGGGGGTGCTTGCTCCAACGCCAGCTCTTGACGTATCAGCGTCCGAATTTCCTTTTGATCCGGAATATTTTGTGTGTGAATACTCTCTAGTCGAATGATAGCGAAGTCGTCCTCCGCCTGAATCGGCCCCGCTATATCACCCTCATCCAAACTAGCAGCGGTCTTAAGCAGTCCCTCAGGCCAAAAAGGATCGTCTTCCTCTACTTTGCCCAAACGGCCTCCTTGCTGCCGACTCTCTGCATCAATGGAAACTTCCCTAGCTAAATCAGCAAAATTCTCGCCCTGCTCCAAGCGATCCATTACTTGCTCGCCTTCGTCATAAGATGAAACCTTAATCATGGAGAGTTCCAATTCCCTTTTGGGAGTGAAACGCTCCTTGTTTTGGTCTAAATAAGTATCGATATCAGCTTCCTTAATCGTAATACCATCAGTGGCTATTGCTTGTAAGGTCAGACGATAAGCCGTTTCTGCGAACACTTCCTGACGAGATAACCCCAGCTGAGACTGCATTTGTGCATAATACTGTTCTTCCGATCCGTATCCAACCATAGTTCGTGCAAGTTCTTGCTCAACCTCATCGTCGGTCACGGTAATCCCCAGAGCCTTTGCTTCCATCTCCACAACAATATGATTGATCATTCCAACCAGCACTTCGTGGCCATGCTTTTTTTTGAGCTCATCCATCCACTGCTTATCTGTTATCCGTTGTCCGCCTGCAGTCGCTGCATCCGGTGTTTCGTTTTCTGTTGTATCCCCTTTTAGAAGAGCCATGGCACGTAAGCTCCAGAACAATAGGCCCCCGAGCATTAAAGTTGCAACAGCCAGAATAACAACCGTATTGCGAAGTGCACGTTCCTGTCTCGTCATCATCCCATACCCTACGATTTCGCTTGTTCTAAAATGACCTGTAATTCGTCCTTATTAAAAACATAAGCCTCGTTGCAAAAATGACATACAACTTCAGCCTGCTCATCTTCTGCAATTAATCTCTCCAATTCATCTTGCCCTAAGCTAACCAATGTCTGCTCTACCCGCTCACGCGAACATTGACAAGCAAAGTTAATATCCAGTTCATCCATAACTACGGCATCCGGCAAAAGAAAACGCAGCATTTCTTCTGGCTCTAGACCCTGATCAAGAAGTGTTGTCACGGAAGGCATAGCCCCTAGAGCTTTTTCGATCTCCGTAATCTCCACATCCGTCAGTCCTGGAAGAAGCTGCACGATAAACCCTCCGGCTACAATCACTGACTCATCGGTATCCACTAATACACCTAAGCCAACTGCAGCTGGGGTTTGTTCAGAAACAGCGAAATAATAAGTGAAATCTTCCGCAAGTTCTCCAGAGATGATAGGAATACTACCTCGATAAGGTTCCTTCAAACCTAAATCCTTTATAATATCAATGAACCCTTCAGTTCCTACGGCTCCAGCAACATCCAATTTGCCCATACTATTACTAGGTAAGTGAATGTGAGGATGGTGTACATAACCGCACACTTCTCCCAACGCATTGGACTCCGCAACGATTTGCCCGATCGGTCCATCCCCTTTGACCATGATACATAGCTTCTCTCTTCCTTTGAGCATAGCGCCCATCATGGCTGCAGCGGTAACTGTACGTCCAAGTGCGGCTGTAGCCGTTGGATACGTATCATGTCTGCGCCGCAATTCCTCGACCAATTCTGTTGTGCGGACAGCAAACGCTCTCACTTTACCATTCATAGCCGTTCCACGGATAAGTCGATCCTTCTTTTTTTCCATTGGGTGCATAGCCCTCCTATCTCTTCGCCCTTTAGGCTTCTTTATCTTTATTGGTTACGGTCATAAATAATTCGTAATCCTTCTAGTGTTAACATAGGATTTACTTCGTCGATACAATCCGTCTCCCCCGCAATTAGCGAAGCGAGGCCTCCAGTAGAAATAACCTTCAGTTCCGGAGCGTTCATCTCGATTTTGATACGCTTTACAATCCCCTCCACTTGGCCTGCATACCCAAAAATAATACCAGCCTGCATAGCGTGAACTGTATTACGTCCGATAACCTTTTTAGGCTTCTCCAACTCAATTCGTGGCAGTTTCGACGCCCGCTGGTATAAGGCCTCTGTAGAAATAACAAGACCCGGAACAATCGCTCCTCCAAGATAATTAGCCCCTGCATCGATACAGTCGAAGGTCGTAGCCGTACCAAAATCAACAACAACAAGCGGACATTTATATTGTTCAATCGCAGCCACAGCATTCACAATCCGGTCTGCGCCAATCTCACGCGGATTCTCATAGCGAAGATTAAGTCCCGTTTTTATCCCTGGTCCTACGAGTAACGGATCTTTGCCTATATACTTTATACACATATCAACGATAGTCTTAACCAGAGGTGGAACTACCGAGGATATAATTACACCTTCCACATCTTTAACAGAGATCCCTGACATCTGAAAAAGATTGTGTATCAGCACTCCATATTCGTCCACGGTGGATTGGCGCGCAGTACTTAGCCGAAAATGATGCAACAATTCGCGCTTTCTGTATACACCGAGAACAATATTGGTATTACCGACATCGACAGCAAGCATCATGATGAGGACCCTTCCTTCTTGGCGTTAAGGTCTAGACTAATATCCAGACTGGAGAAGGAGTACGTAAGGCGTCCTACAGAAATCACATCCACACCTGTTTCTGCGATCCCACGAACCGTTTCTAACGATACATTGCCGGAGGCCTCTGTCTTGACATGTGGAGCTTTAGCTTTAATCCTAGCCACCGCTTGCTTCATCATCTCGTTAGGCATATTATCAAGCATAATAATATCAGCACCTGCTGCCAGCGCCTCTTCGACTTGCTCTAAGTTCTCAGTCTCTACTTCAATGCTCATCGTATGTGGAATGTTCTTCCGCGCACGACCTACTGCCTGCCTAATACCGCCTGCACCTTTGATATGATTGTCCTTGATCATAACCGCATCATATAAACCAAAGCGATGATTAAAGCCTCCACCAACACGAACTGCATATTTTTCCAGCATACGATGTCCTGGTGTAGTCTTACGTGTATCTACTAGACGAGTCGGTAATCCATCGAGCACCTGTACGAAAGATGACGTACGTGATGCTACACCGGAAAGACGCTGCATCAAGTTGAGTGCAAGCCGTTCACCCGTAAGAATTGCATGTGTGCTTCCCTCTACCTCAATAATTACAGTCCCTTTTGTCACTGCTTGACCTTCTTCTACAAGGGCTGTAAAGCTAAGCGTAGGATCAACAATTTCAAAAACCAACTCTGCAATCGGGATACCACAAATTACGCCATCTTCTTTAGCATGAATAATCCCTTTAGATTCATGGCCAACAGGTATTGTCATTTGTGTTGTTATATCACCGGAACCAACATCTTCCCGCAGCCAAGCCTTAATGGATTGTACTAGTTCTTCATTGTAACCATTAAACATCATCGCTTAATTCCTCCACTATTCCCAGATCGCGAATTTGAAGCAGGTGCTTGCGCCACTGATCATCACTTCGCTGCGGGTAATCCTCACGGTAATGTGCCCCGCGACTCTCTCCCCGTGCTAGAGCAGACTCTGTCACGAGCAAACAGCAGGTCAGCATATTAGCGAACTCGTATTCCTCGCGTTTAGTCAATACGGATCCAAAGATGGGTAGCTGCCGTTTCAATTCTTCTATTCCCTTAGACAAGGTCTCTTCATTACGTCGTAATCCCGCATATCGAACCATTACCTTTTGTAGCTTCAAACGGCGTTCCACAATAGCTTGAGTTGGCGAATCAACACGCCCTTCGTTGCTATTAACTGATGTAACATCACGTCCCAGCGGAGATAATTGGCGAATCCGCTCAATAATACGATGTCCAAAAACAACTGCTTCCGATAATGAATTACTTGCTAATCGATTAGCCCCATGTACGCCTGTGGAAGAAACCTCCCCGCAAGCAAACAAGCGAGGAATCGTACTCTCCCCATTCAGATCGGTCTTAATGCCCCCCATCATATAATGCGCAGCTGGAGCCACTGGAATCCAATCACTTGTAATATCCAGTCCATAGCCCATACAGGTCTCATGTATTGTAGGGAAACGATGCTTCACCATTTCTGGGGATTCATGCGTAATATCCAAATAGACAAACGTTGACTTTGTAAGCTCCATTTCACTTACAATAGCCCGAGCTACAATATCACGTGGGGCTAGCTCAAGCAACTCATGATATCGTTCCATGAATCGCTCTCCATTAATATTGCGCAATACTGCTCCTTCCCCACGAACTGCTTCGGAGATTAGGAATCTAGGAGCTCCAGGGTAACTCAATGCTGTAGGATGAAACTGAATAAATTCCATATCTCGTATATGAGCCCCGGCACGATAAGCAATGGCTACCCCGTCGCCTGTAGCTACTTCAGGGTTGGTAGTGTATCTAAATAATTGTCCTGCTCCACCAGAGCACAAAATAGTCGCATCCCCTTGCAGGAATAACCGTCCGCCGCCGGGACGCTGCAACAATGCGCCTACACATTCTCCACCTTCAGTGATCAGATCAATGACATAATGATCATCCCACACCTCAATATTCTCATGTTCAGCTACCTGTTCAGCCAAGGCACGAACAATCTCATAACCTGTAGCATCTCCATTAGCATGCAAAATACGACGGTGACTATGCGCTCCTTCCTGCGTCAAAGCCAGTACCCCATCTTCCTTATCAAAAAGAGTACCTAAACGAATTAGCTCATGAACTCTATCTGGTCCTTCATTAACAAGTGCATCGACAGCTGTGGATGAGCAAAGACCTGCTCCCGCCATTAATGTATCCTGCCGGTGGTAAGCAGGGGAATCGTCCTCAGCTATTACAGCTGCGATCCCCCCCTGTGCATAGCGAGTATTACTCTCCATTACTGATTTCTTTGTGATCATAATGACACGCCGATCTTCACTAGCTTTAATAGCCGTGAACAATCCGGCAATCCCTGAACCGATAACAATACAATCTGTCTTTACTTTAGGAATATCCCGAAGATCAAAATCAACCAAATATTGTGGAATCATGACCGCGTTTCACCTGTTTCAACGAAAGAGTAGCGCATACTACCGGACTTGTAGCATGCGCTCTAGGGAAGTTCTGGCTTTGTCGGCGACAGCAGGCGGTACATAGATTTGTGGCTTCATTGTCTCCAGGCATTTCACCAGTTTTTTTAGATTGTTAACTTTCATATTAGGACAAACAAGAAATTTTGTAGCAAAATGGAATTCTTTATCCGGACTATCTTTACGAAGCTGATATCCTGTACCATCCTCAGTTCCAACAATAAATTGCTTACGGTCAGATTTCCGGCAATACTCGAGAATGGATGTAGTACTACCTACATAATCACCCATGGCCACTACTTCCGGACGACATTCTGGATGAACTACAAATTCTGCTTCTGGGTATTTCGCTCTCATTTCTACTACATCTTTAACAGTCAACATATCATGAGTGTTGCAATAGCCTTCCCAGATAATCAGTTTTTTGCCGGTCTGATCTTGTACGTATTGACCAAGATTCTTATCGGGTACCCAGATAATTTCTTCAGCATCGAGGGATTCGATTACTTTCACGGCATTGGCAGAGGTACAACAGATATCAGTTTCCGCTTTAATCTCTGCAGACGAGTTGATATAAGTCACCACTTTAGCATTTGGATGTTGCGCTTTAAGCTTACGCAAACCGTCTACATTGACCATATCAGCCATTGGGCAGCCTGCACGTTCATCAGGAATAAGGACGGTTTTGTTTGGAGCCAGAATTTTAGCACTTTCCCCCATGAAATGAACACCGCAGAATACAATAACCTCTGCATCAGTGTCTGCAGCCTTCTGAGCGAGTAAAAAAGAGTCTCCCCGGAAATCGGCAACCTCCTGAATTTCATCACGTTGATAATAATGAGCTAAAATGATTGCGTTTCTTTCCTTCTTAAGCTGTTCAAGACGTATACGAAGTTCTCGATTCTGTTCCTGCTTACGCTCAAGTGCCAGAGCTTCCACCGATTGTTCTCCCCCTTAAATCTTCGCGGCTTTACGCCGGTGCGATGTTATCAAATGGCATGAGCCATCATCCGAAAAAATGAATAAGCTGATGTTAATAGTAAGTAATATTAATCACTAATGTACACAACGTTCCAGCCCCTGTCAATGTGACTAGACAGGCTTCCAAGCATGAATTTACCTAAAAATTAAAATAAAAAATCCGGAGAGCAATTACGCTCTCCGGATTAATTTACATCTTATGAATAGTGATCCTGCTTAGGTAAGGCTAGTTCCGCCGCCTTTATTGTCATCATCAGATCCGTCATTACCCTCAGATTCAGGTTTGTTCGGGATTTCCTTTGATAGGTTCGGAGGCGTGGAATCAGTATCTTCAGACTTGCCTTGAATGCGGACACGCACATCACCGATATTATCAATGACAGGTTCGCCAACTTCAAGCGCAACGCCTTCGCCACCCTCAGCCTTACCATCTTCAGAAAGGAATCCTTGTTCAATCAGCTCTTTAATCTGATCAAGCTCAAGTGTTTCCTTCTCAAGTAATGTATTGGCAATCAGGTGCATTTCTTTAGAGTGTTTGAGCAACAGTTCTTTACAACGTTCGTAGCTCGAAGTAATAAAGTTCTGCATTTCTTGATCAATCTCATATGCAATGGAATCACTATAATTCTGTTCATGCCCAATATCACGACCCAAGAATACTTGGCCTTGAGAAGAACCGAACTGCATAGGTCCAAGCTTATCGCTCATACCGTACTCCATGATCATGGCACGCACGATGCGCGTAGCCTGTTGGAAGTCACTGTATGCGCCCGTACCGATCTCACCAATAAACAATTCTTCAGCAACACGTCCACCAAGTAATCCAGTAACCTTATCCAAAAGCTCCTGCTTGGTAACGATCATCCGATCTTCCTTCGGAAGCATAATCACATATCCGCCGGCACGTCCACGTGGGATAATTGTAACTTTATGCACCATATCAGCATGCTCAAGGAAATAACCAGCTATAGTATGGCCTGCTTCATGGTAAGCAACAATGCGTTTCTCACGGTCACTGATAACCCGACTACGTTTCTCAGTACCCACGATAACACGGTCAATGGCTTCATCCACTTCAATCATGGAAATATCTTTGCGGTTACGACGTGCAGCTAGCAATGCTGCTTCATTTAGCAGATTCTCTAGATCAGCACCCGTGAATCCAGTTGTACGTTTAGCGACAACATCCAGTCTTACATCTTTCGTAAGCGGCTTGTTACGGGCATGAACCTTAAGTACAGCTTCACGGCCTTTTACGTCAGGGCGGTCAACCGTAATTTGACGGTCAAAACGTCCTGGACGAAGTAATGCAGGATCAAGTATATCAGCGCGGTTAGTTGCCGCAACAATAATAATGCCTTCGTTACCACCGAATCCATCCATCTCAACCAGCAATTGGTTAAGTGTCTGCTCGCGCTCGTCATGTCCGCCGCCGAGTCCGGCGCCGCGTTGACGACCCACAGCATCAATTTCATCAATGAAGATAATACATGGCGCGTTCTTCTTAGCGTTCTCGAACAAATCACGTACCCGAGAAGCACCAACACCCACGAACATTTCTACAAAATCGGAACCGGAAATACTGAAGAAAGGAACACCGGCTTCACCTGCTACTGCACGTGCAAGCAATGTTTTACCTGTTCCCGGAGGGCCTACAAGCAGTACGCCTTTAGGGATACGTGCACCGACAGCTGCAAATTTGCGCGGATCTTTCAGGAACTCTACGACTTCGACAAGCTCTTGCTTCTCTTCGTCTGCCCCTGCAACATCCTCGAAGCTGATTTTCTTCTTCTCTTCATTATATAACCGAGCCTTGCTCTTGCCGAAATTCATGACTTTACCGCCGCCACCTTGCGCCTGGTTAAACAGGAAGAAGAACAAGATGAACATAATGACTAGCGGGATAATAGAAGAAAGGAATGTCAGCCAAATGCTGGTACCTTCCATTTTCTTCTGAGTTAATTCAATCCCATTAACATCACTGGCTTGAATCAGTTCATTAATAGCAGCATCTGTTGGAGGAATATATGTGGAGAAGCTTTTCGATTTAGTATCGGCAGGCAACTCTCTATATTCGCCTGTAACCAAAAAGGCATTACCCTCAAACTGAACCGTCAAATCCTTCACATTGTTGCTCTTAATCTCCTGCCGTAACTCGTCGTATCTAGGGAAATCGGCGGCTTCATTTCCATTGCTCACAAACTGGACAATACCCACCACGACTAAAAATAAAATCAAATAAAAACCAGAATTCCGGATGAACCGATTCATCCCCTACCTCCTCTCGCAACACTCAAGTTATTGTACCATAGCCTCTTGGGACACCTCAAATAAAGGAAGCCAAGGGTGCCCGATCCGTATGATCAAGGCAATCAATAGTTCAATTGGAATAAATCTCAGGCTTCAGTACTCCAACATATGGGAGGTTCCGATACCGCTCGGCATAATCCAATCCGTAGCCTACTACAAATTCGTCTGGCAACACGAAGCCTGTATAGCTGGCTTCCAGATTAACCGTACGACCTGAGGGCTTATCAAACAAGGTAACCACATTGATAGAAGCAGCATTGCGGTTGCGGAGTAGCTCAATCAAATAGCTGAGCGTAAGGCCACTGTCAATAATATCTTCAACGATCAAGATATCGCGGCCTTCTACCGATACATCTAAATCCTTAATAATTTTGACAACACCAGAGGACTTGGTGGATGCTCCATAGCTAGATACTGCCATGAAATCCATCTCAACAGGTACTGTAATGGCTTTAACCAGATCTGCCATAAATATAAACGCGCCTTTTAGTACACAAATGACTAAAGGGGTACGTCCTGCGTATTCTTCGCTCAGTGTTCGACCGAGCTCCTTAATTTTTTGCTGAAGTTCCTCTTCGGTGATCAAGACTTCTTGAATATCATTTTGCAACTTGCGAAACCTCCTAAGTTATACTATGAAAGACTTACATCGACCATTACGTTTCTTCACGGTCATCCAGCTCTGCTAGAGACAATAGAAGTACCGAGGTCGTTTGCCGCCCTACTGCGGCATGCATCGAGCGTCTTACGCCCGGAATCCAGACGATATTGCCCAAACCATCACAAACGAGGGGGATCATTGAGCGTTCAGCAGCAGGTATTTTATCATCAATATAAATATCTTTTACCTTTTTGCTTCCGTTTAATCCCATGACTCTTATGGTATCTCCAGGCAATCGGGAACGAATCGTTAGTGGAAAGACCAGTTCATCACGGTCAAACCAAGCCGACATCTTCCCATAATCCTCCCCCTGTACAAAAAAATTTTCTCTCTCCAGCACCGCCATCGACATCACCTTACCTATTTCCTCCAGCTTAAGCTCGGAATCCGGTAAAAACAGACGATATGTATAGCTTGCCTGTTGCTGCGCGGGCTTGGACGAGAACAAGATGATATCATATTGCCGCACACAAGTCAGGCCTCCACCTAAATCCAAACTCCAGGTGGTGGGATAGCTCTGCAGCGTTCCCCGACGTACAGATTCAATCTTGGAGAAATCAAGGGCAGATAGATCCGCCGACAGATAATTTAATATTAGTTTAATCAAACGCCGTTGTAAAGCGGAGGGTATGGCCGCAAATGAAGCTCTGTTAAAGGTATATTTCCCTTCCCCTTCTGAAACCAGCTCCTCAAAGCATTTTACCGCAGATGCCTCCATATATTCATCCTCAGCTCCTGCAATTTCCGCAAGCTGCACAAGTGACTGTCTCACTCTGCCGTTATACCTTTCCAGAAAAGGAAGAACTTCCAATCGAACAGCATTACGCTTGTATTTCGTCAACAGATTAGTTGCATCCTCGGCATAGGTGAAACCTTCATTCTGACATAACCCAAGAAGAGCCGTTTTGTTAATACGTAGGAATGGACGAATGAGTTCCACCTTTTTTTCTGTTCTTTTCCACTTGATACCGGACAGCCCCGATAAACCGCTTCCGCGCAATAGACGCATAATCACCGTTTCTGCCTGATCATCCGCATGATGAGCCAGAGCAACGGAGCGCGCCCCATAACGGTGTGCGGTATCAATCAGAAATTCATATCGCTTCTCGCGTGCTGTCCCCTCAGGGCCGAGTCCACTCTCTTTAGCCAAAGAGGGAATATCGAATTCTGCCAACTCAAAGGGCAGTCCCAATTGTTCAGCCATACCACGTACTAGCTCTACCTCTTCCTTAGACTCCGCTCTAAATCCGTGATTCACATGAGCGCATATTAAGGTAAGTGGCATAACGTTTAAAGCTATTTCATGCAAAACATGCAAAAGAGCCACAGAATCCGGGCCGCCGGAAACTGCGACTACAATGGTGTCATGGGGCGCCCACAGCTCGTGCTCGGCTGCTGACTCCAATACTGACTCCACCAGTCCATTCATTTGCTCCATATGCGGCCCCCCTTCTCTCAAACTATATGTATAAGTTCAAAACCGAAATACCCAATAAATTGTAAAGGCAAGCACAAACAAGGATAACCCAAAAGCATTTTTGAGCCAGCGAGGTGTGTCCATACTATCAGGACGCTTTCTACGCGAATTGTAAATATGGTTTCGCCAGAGCTCTGTAGCATCTGCGGAACCGGAGAAACCTCCTTTTAACGCCAAACAAATCCAAGAGGATAGTTTCTTGTCGGGTAGATTTCTAGCCAGCTTAAACAGCTCATCTACACTTCTTGTCTGCGGCAGCTGTAGCGCAGCTTTCTTGAGCCCCTCTTCATTCAAAAGACGGAGGCACAGTACAGCAAAAGCGAATAGATCATAACCCTCATCACTCGTGCGGCTGCCTGCATTCCAAAAGCCACGGTCATGCCATTCGGTAAACTGCTTCACACTGCGACCAATAGGACTTGTGCCCCCAAAGTCGATCAGCTCCACTTCGCCGTACTTTGATACCATGACGTTCTCCGGCTTCAAATCCCCAAACACAAAACCGCATTCATGCAGTGTGCGCAGCTTATCAAGCAGACCAAGTCCTACCAGGCCTAACCAGTCGGGACCGTTTTTCGATAAAAAATGATGCAGAGGTTTGCCTTCAACATACCTCATTACATAGAAGGGGACATTATCCCCATTCGCAAAATCATCCGCTTCCAAAAAATAAGAAGACAATGGATTCTCACGACGAGCACGATGCTCATTCCGCTTTCGCCGTGATTGCAGCGAGGTTAGTACATTGATCTCCGATTGAAGTTCAAGTGTATCGTATCCGATTTTTAGCGCGTACCTTTCCCGTCTGCCTTCTCTTTGCACAAGATATACGGTTCCGTTCGCGCCCCTTCCCAGCATCCGCTCAACGACATAACGGTTACCCCGCCATTTGCCGTTAATTAAGGTACCAGTAGGATAGGACGGATTAGACGACATACCCACCAATCATCCCTTCTCTTTCGTCGTGGTCATCACTTAGTCGGCGTCCACGATGTTCATCCAGTGTATCATAACGATAATGTTCAAGCACCTTGAAAATAGCTGGACCCGTCGGTGTCGCGCCTCTCATGTGTAATTTAGAGAATAACGTACGAATACCTGACATGTCATGGGTCCAATCTAGATCAAGCTTGGCATCTTCGCTGCTGTTATTTCCAGGATAATGGAACACAGCAATCTCACTCTTACCTTCCCGTGCTTCCAAACTGAGCGCCAAATCGCGGATAGCATCTTCCACAGCACCCAATTTAGGTTTCATACTAGCACTGGCATCGATAAGAAGTGCAATGCGCAGCGGTGTTGTTTCTGTCAGTTCATCTACAACTGTAACAACCTGTGAACGTTGAACAGGAGGCAACTGATCCAGTGAGCCATCGCCTAGTATCTTTTTTACCTCTTTATTAACCGCCTGCTGGATCGTCTGAACCACGGTCTTGCGTGTCATCATCTGAATCGTCTGCGCCAGTTGTGGCGTTCCGACTATTCGGCTAAGGCCTCCCCCGGCCTTGGCAATGTCGGCAATCTCCCGGCTTCCGAGTTCGCCGATCGTACCATAATCAACTACACCAACCACATTTACGGTGATTCCCTCCTGCAGGGCATGCGCCGCTGCCAACACCGGACTTTCTCCTACATTCGAACAACCGTCAGTAATGAGCATAATTTGCTTCATAACCCTCAACTCCCCCTTTGTTTGAACCTCTGTTTCTAGCATATCCAGAAATGAGAGATTTCAAACGGTCGCTTTTGTTGGGGAAATTTGCGATCTGAACTACGGGGATAGTGAATAGGGGAACTGCGAGAAATGTTTGGGCTTTCGATCGCTGTTATTATTTGATTTCTCTATTAAAACCGCCCTCTGCGGTTGAAATCAAATAATAAAGGCGAACGCTCCGCTTCTACAGCTCCAAACTTTCTCTCCGTTCCGTACCTTCACTAGTAAACAGTTTAGATCTAAAAAATTCCGCTCCAAAGTCAGCGAACCTTTGAAACGTAAATAGTAGAGGCCGGCGAGTTACACATCACAGACTCGCCCCGACTTCCAAGCACGCACGACGCTTCGCGCGTACTTAAACCTCCTATAGCAGCACGGCGCATTGTGCGCACTGCAAATATATAGGCAACACGACACTTCGTGCATGCTTAAACACACAGGCAATACGGCGCTTCGCGCGTACCAAACATAAAACCTAAGCCTAACTCACCGTACGCGGACGCTCCATTCGGCCGACACCAGGCATATGCAGGCTGGACCACTCTGGGTGGAAATGATCTACACGACTGACGACAATTGTCATGTCATCATGGATCTCATTGCCCTGATAACGGATTACCTTATCTAGCAGGCTATCCGCCAAATCTTGAGGATCATCCCCCTCGAGCTCTTGGATCAACCGTTTCATCCATATCTCCTTATTAACGGCATATCCTGGCGCATCATAAATACCATCCGTCATCATAATCAAAATATCACCGGCCCGAAGCTGCATGCTAATCAGATCCACATCGATATCTTTAATGATTCCTATAGGCAGATTACTAGAGGTTATTGGAATGACCTCACTGCCCCTCCGGATAAAGCTTGGTGCGGAAGCAATCTTCATAAAAGTTGTCTGTGCGGAATACTGATCGATCAAAGCCATGTCAACGGTAGCATAGAACTCGTCAGGAGAACGTAATAAGAGAATCGAGTTTACCGACTTTACAGCCAGCTTCTCGTCCATACCGGATTGCAGTAGCTTTTCTAACATACCGAGGGCGGCACTACTCTCCATTCTTGCCCGCTCACCATTTCCCATTCCATCGCTAATGGATACTGCAAAGGTGCCGTTTCCAAGCTCTACGGTACTGAAGCTATCGCCAGATAACATATCTCCTCCTTTAGAAACAACGGCCACTCCTGTGTTTATCTCAAAGGCTTTGGCTGAACCGAAGGTAACCATCGACAATCCTTCCCGAGGATGGACTGCCGTCTCGCTCATGACAGCAATATTCTCATCTAGTATGTCGGAAAGGAGCGGAGCGATCATTTTACGGCATTCATCAAAACCACGAGTATAGGCATGCACCACCTCTATTTCTACACGCCCAGGATCTAAACTTAGGATTTCGATACTATGAATAGACAGCCCTAATTTCTCCAATGTCTCACGGATTTGTGCTTCTTGACGATACATAGCTTGTCCCTCACGTTTTATTTCACGCGCTAGGTCCTCCATAACCTGTGACACGCCCGATAACTGCTCGGCAACAAATTGACGACTATCGTATATTTGTCTTTTCCATCGCATATCATGTTGGTAAAGATCATATTGTCCTTTCATGACTTCAAGTACTTCACCAGTTTTACCGCAAATCCGGCTCCATTCCGGAGGCAGCTGAGCTGCCGTAATATCAGGGCATTCCTCAACAGTAGTCATCATATCTGTCATATATCTATACGTCTGATAGAATTTTGCATCCCAGCAGTGGGAACGTCGAATGCATCCTGCACAGGCCCCCTCTGTCACCGTACTCATGAAATCCTCCATCTCACGGTCTGACTTCCCTACTTCTCCGGCACGTGGAATCTGCCCAAAGCTGCTCGACAGCTGCTGGAATACCTGTGAGAATTGCGTCACCCGTTCTGCCGTTAAATCCCTGACCCTTCGCGCATATTCGTGTTGAGATCGGCTATGATCTGACGTGCCAGGAACATATTTAGCAATGGCAGATATCATCGCCTTAGGCGTTATAAGAAATAGCACTACCGCTACGCAGGTTTCCCATGTTGAGGCCATCATATCACCCGGACCCGTAAAATAGACGGAAAGGATTGTGGATCCTAGCAACATCCCGATAGATACTGCTCCTTTTCGACCACCCTGCATCATTCCCGCTAGCATTCCAGAAAAAGCAAGCAGGCTCATCTGATAGATAGCACTAATATCCGCCAAACTGAGAATCAATCCGGTCACCACCCCAACAGCAGCCCCAAGAGGAGCCCCCCCTGCCATGGCGAAGAGTAGAATCAAATATCGTGACAATATATGCTCCAAAGACAAACCATTAAGGGTCCAGCCCACAAGGCCCGTCATTACTGAGGCAAGTAAGATAATAAGGCACAGAATCTCCTCGTTCCTGAGCGCTCTACTTTTTTGCTTATAGGTTAGTAGAGGCAGCGCTTGAATGAACACCAGTGTAAGCACAAAACCTAGTAAAGCATCTAGTGTTGTCATCATAAGCGGATACCAAGAAAGAGAAGGTCCAATAACAATCTGGAACAAGCCAACCATAAACGAAGACACGAACACCATAAGTGGTGCATAGGATAAATCTATTCGTTCATAACTTTCCAAGCCTTTATAAACTAAAAAGAAAATAATCAGCTCAGCAGTAGTAACCAAAGCTCCAGGGAATGGAGTAAAGAGGCTTCCAGCTATAATGGCTGCAGCTACAGGTAAAATAGAGTCGCGACGCATAAACACAATGACGGCAAAGTATGCGACAGCAAAAGGGGATAGTTCGTCCAGAATCATGGCTCTACCCAGCAGAAACCCCATGAAACTGAGCAATAGCATCCATTTCTTCGCTGCTATTAGCTGAACATACCGCTGCTTCTGACCCCAAGCTGTAATACGCGTGCGCAATGCTTGTCTCTGCTTCTTATCTTCACTTCCTACTCTTGTCCACTCTGGCAAATTTACCACGTTGCTTTTACTCATTCCCCTACACCACCCGTTTAAGAATTTATGGTACTCATTATATAACCGGGGAATTGAGAAAGTTTGTCAGAAATGGAGGGACACACACAAGAAATTTCCGACAAAAAAGCCTTCATTCATGATCTGTAAAAAAGCGGTTCTATCCCTTGCGGGACGGTAGGTTGATTGGTTTCAAGATTGTTTACAACGTAATTTCACGCGCTGACGCGGCGGTCTTTCGTCAGCGATTGCCCTAGAGTTATGTGAGAATGACATGGATGCTGTCGGCAATTTTATATGACATGACAAAAAAACCGCAAGGGCGAAATGCCCCTGCGGTTATTTATGATGTACAGGTATTGGATTACACGCGTTTAGCTCCACGGCCTCCGCGCTTTCCTTCTGTGTTCTTCTTAATCGAAGATATCCGTTCTTCGCTGTCTTTCAGGAATCGCGACATTTTATCCTCGAATGAAGGTTTACCGGCTGCAGGCTTAAATGGACGCCCACCCCGTTCACGATTGAATCCACCGCCGCCTCCACCACTGCCGCCACCGCCGCCGAAACGGTCTCCGCCGCTAGGACGTTCTGGTCTTGGAGCTCTAGGCGGACGTACTTCCGATGCTGGCTTGTCAACAGCCTGCTTAATGGAAAGTCCGATCTTGCCGTCCTTATCGACGTTGATCACCTTGACTGTTACTACATCACTAATCTTCAGATGATCGTTAACATCCTTGACATAATTATCGGCGATTTCCGAGATGTGAACGAGACCTGTGACACCTCCTGACAGATCCACAAATGCTCCGAAATGCGTGATGCCTGTCACTTTGCCTTCTAACTTGGTGCCCACTTCAATTGCCATAGAATAAAATGATCCTCCCTTAAAAATATACAGACGAATATTAAGGTCATCCTGTCTGCGGTGATTTGATTATACAGTAAAGAGCAAAGCAAGGCAACAGAGTAAAAGCCTCTTTTCGCCGCTATTATTGCTCGGATTGCTCTGTTCGAATAGGAGTTTCCCCTTGAGGATAGATATTGTACCATTTACGTGCTAATTGGCCAATATACTCGTCATCATTAAGTCTGGATAATTCATATTTTAATTGAGTTAAAGATGCCATGACATCCTCACTAGTCTCCTGTTTCTTTGCAAGTTCCTCACCCTTGTCCGCAATGACCGCACTTTGAGCGAAGTAAGTATAACCCGCCCAACCAAAAAATACTGCCACAAAGACAATCCACATAAATCTTCTTCTCTTCGCGCCTGCGGCCGAATTTTTGCTATGATTACTTTTCTCTTCCGCAGTAAATCTGTTCATGCAACGTACCCCCTAATTCAAGGTCAGCGTTTCCGCCATTTGGTAATCCATTCAGTGATCTTCACAATCCAGGCGCTATGTGTCAGCCGTGATAACTGTGGAGAGATCCACCTAACAGGTAATACCCAAATTGGTTTGGTCAGACGCAGCAGAAGCTTAAAGATGAACCGCAGAATACGACCTAGTAGCTTTAGCAGCCCTAAAATAAATCGCCAAAGCCAGAGAAGAGGTGTACCTATCAGGATCTCCACAAGTCTCCACAGCAACCTGCACATATACTGAACCGATTGAATTAACCTTAACACAAAACGCCGCACCGTAACACTGAAGATTAAAAAATAGATCCATACTCCTAGAAACAAACCTAGAAAGACATAAAACCGCAATTGTCCTTGATTTCCGGCATACAGCATACGAAAAACGAGCAAGGCGGCCCAAAGCCAATACAGTAGATCTAGCATGGCATTCAGCCATTTGGGAAAATTGAACTTCAGCGACAGCACCCGGTAGCTGTCATAGGCCAGTCCCATTGCCAGCCCGGCCATGATCATGTAGAACAGCGTCACCCACTGGACTGCAGGATTCATTTAAATAGCTTACCGAGCAGACCTTTATTTTTGCCCTGCGATCCGGGATCGAGATAAATCAGGGAATGTACATTGCCCTCTAGGGACAACATTCCGTTCTCCAGACTTAAATTTTTGATATGTAAATGATTCCCGCGAATGGTGAGATGGCCGAGTTCTGTACGAAGCAAAAATTCCTCGCTGTCGAAGCTCTCCACATTTTGCACGCCCGTCAACTCCAGCTGCTTCCGACTGCGCATGTGCAGATCATGCTGTTTGTTTACCTTTCCTGGCTCGATCATAGCATGTACCCCTCCTTCTTACCTCTAATCTATGGCAAAGGCAGAAGTTATAGAACATCCCGTCCCACTAAAAATAATAGAAACAAAAAGAAGGCACAACTCTACAAAATGTAAAGTTATGCCTTCTTCTATTACTCTTACCAGTCCAGTCCGCTGCTTTTGGCAACAGGCTCTTCCCGAACTAGAGTATACATACCAGCGGCCTCGTCCTTGCGAGTCGTTTCGACCAGCTTTTCTACTTTGACCGTTACAAGCTTTTGTCCAAATTGTACAGTAATCTCGTCACCGATCTTAACTGCACTACTAGGTTTAGATTCCCGCCCGTTAATCAGTACCCGGCCTTGTTCGGACACATCCTTGGCGACTGTACGGCGCTTAATTAAACGGGACACTTTCAGGAATTTGTCAAGACGCATTAGTTAACGGCTTCTTTAAGCTTGTTACCAGCTTTGAAAGCCGGTACAGTCGATTCTGGAATTTCAATCGTTGTGCCCGTTTGCGGGTTGCGACCAGTGCGTCCTGCACGTTTGCGAGTTTCAAAAGTTCCGAAACCGATCAGTTGGACTTTATCACCTTTTGCCAAAGCTTCTGTAATCTCACCCAAGAATCCGTTCAATACTGCTTCTACATCTTTTTTTGCCAATCCGTTTTTCTCGGAAATGTTGTTTACCAAATCTGTCTTGTTCATAATTTAAAGTTCCTCCTAGGATACGAAAAAATAAATGAAACGAGAATCACCACCATAATATGGGGCGAATCGCATTTCGTCTTTATGTTATTCTTGATGTCACCTTAAAATCCTGCCACGATTCGTCGTTTTTTTAAAAAAGAAGCAGTTATTTCTCAGAAATCGTCGCAGAATCTATTCTATAGCACTATTAAACTACTGACCACATTCTAAATCAGAAAATAAAAGCTACATCCACAGCATTGCCCCATTTTTGAGTCCATATACTGTAAAGGGGCTGTGAATTACTAGACTTTTCGCTCCTCAGCCTTAGCCTCTTTCCATAGTTCTTCCATCTCTTCCAAACTACTATCCTTTACGCTCGTTCCTTTGCGCTGCAAGCTTTGCTCAATATATTGAAACCGGCGCACAAATTTGCGGTTAGTCCGGGTTAATGCCTCTTCCGGATCTGCACCGATAAACCGAGCGACATTCGTAACTGCAAACAATAAATCCCCAAGTTCCAGAATTTGATCATCTGTCGTCGCATCGGTGTCAATCGCCTCCTGCAGCTCATCGATCTCCTCACGAATCTTGGCTATGCAATCCGTAGCGTTGTCCCAGTCAAAGCCCACCTTGGATGCTTTTTTCTGAAGCTTGTATGCCTTCATAAGAGCAGGCAGGTCACGCGGAACACCACTAAGAACAGATAATTCCTCTGGCTTCACACCTTTACGCCGCTTCTCTTCTGCCTTCATGCCCTCCCAGTTCTTCAGCGCTTCTTCGGCATCATTCGCATTGGTATCCCCAAATACGTGAGGGTGACGGAAGATAAGCTTATCATTCAGCCCTTCAATGACGTCATACACGTTGAACGTGCCAAGCTCCTCCTCCATTTGAGAGTGAAGCATAATTTGCAGCAAAAGGTCACCCAGCTCCTCTTTCATATGATCGGGGTCATCCTCATCAATCGTTTCAAGGACTTCATAGGTTTCTTCGATTAAATTTTTGCGTAGGGATTCATGTGTCTGCTCCCGATCCCATGGACAACCTTCCGGGCTTCGAAGAATATCGACAATCTCATGCAGACGGGCAAAGGTACGATTTCTTAGATTCTCGTCACGATTCGCAGGTACATAAACTAACGACAGGTTGCCATAACCGTCGAGTCGATCCAGTTCGTACAGTGGGACTCTTACAATACTTTCTTCGTTCTCGACACCGAGTGCATGCCCCACAACAACTTCATATTCAGGCGGGTACAGCTCCATCAGACATAATTTTGTCTCCGAGGCTGTAAAGCTATCGTACACCTGACCAATCAGAGTATGTAGTTCAGGCTGAAGCTGAGCACTGCGAATGCCTGAAGCATCTAGTAACTGAAACCCTTCAATGGGGTCAAACCCCAGTCGAACAAACGCCTCGTCGAGAAAGCTCTCCCCACCCAATATTTGCAGTTCAATGCCTTCCTCAGGACACCGCTCGCGCAGCTGGGAAACTGCTGATTCCGCAACCATAGGATGACCCGGAACCGCGTAAACAATATCTGTACCGTCTGCTGCTGCTTGAGCCTCTTCAATCAGTTTTGAAGTAATCGCTGCATACACCTCTGGAAACGAAGATAAAGATTCATACAATCCATCAAAGGACTGGGAAGTTATTTCAAGCTCGGAGAGGGCAGCCATGACTGGATGCTCTTTTGTGCGGACATAGACAACGGATGCTGCCTTCAGCTTCTTTATAATTCCTAGTGTCAACCGATCAGGGTTGCCTGAACCCAGACCGACGACCGTTAATGTTGCACTCATGTCTGTTCCTCCTCTTAAGCGGCTGTCTCAGCAGACCGCATTTTTATATTGTGATGTGAACGTTGATTAAGGGAATAAGCGCAGCTTCTTCAGCTTGTCCGCCAGGGACGGGCCGAAGCCGGGAAGCTGGCGAAGCTCGCTCTCGCTAAGGAGCCGAAGGACTATAGCCCCTACGGCAAAGACAGCGCAGCCTGCGAGCACCCCGAGCAGGCTCTGCGCCAAGCTGGCAGTGCGCCCGCCGCCGATGCCAGCGGCCGTAGCCGCAGCGTCCACGCCCCAGCTGGTGGCTGCAGCGGCAAGAGCCAGGCCCGCGGTGAGCAGCGCGGGCCGTGCCAGGGCATCTGCGAGGCGAAGCCGCAGATGGCCCTGGCGGTACAGCAGCAGCACGTTGAGCGCTGCTGCGAACGAATGCGCGGCCACGCCAGCGATGGCTGCGCCGGTAATGCCCTGCTGCGGAACCAGCAGCAGGTTCAGGGCCGCCTTGAGCAGCGCGGCGGCCAAAAGGTGCAGGGCCGGGGCGCGCACGTAGCCGAGGCCCTGCAAGAGTGCAGCCGAGATGATGCTGACCGTACCGCCAACAGCGGTTAAGGCCAGCCAAGTCATAGTGCTGCTACCGGCGGTGTCGCCGTAAAGAGCCATATTAATCGGCTCAGCAAGCACTGCAAGGCCCGCTGACGCTGCCAGCCCTAGCAGCCAGAACCAACGCAGCGACAAGCTGCAACGGTTCTCGATCAGCTTCATGTCTCCCTTGTACTTCGCCTCTGCTAAGGCTGGTATGAACACGACAGACAAAGAAGTGGCAATCATCGTTACAATCTGCACTAGTGGCAAACCACGATTGTATATACCAAACTGTGTCATTGCCTCCACTTCGCTTCCTAGAGAGGATAGCAAGCGAGGTACAGTGAATACATCTACAAGACCGATAAGAGGCATTGCGAGCGCGCCAAGCATCACGGGAATTCCATAAGCCAGCAAGGCCCCTGCTTTAACACCCATAATCCGTTGATTTGAACGCCCCTCATTATCTGCATTGGGCAGCTTTAAACCCTGACTTTCGACAGAAGCGGCAGCATCTAAAGGGGCCCCTTGTCTTAATCCCCGCCGATGACGTCGCAAAAATAGCAGCATAATCACAAGCCCTGCTGCCCCTCCCCCGGCTGAGCCGAGCAATGCGCCAGCAGCAATGCTCTCAGCGCCTGCACCCAGTGAGGTCAGGTATAAGAGCAGTACAATCATTACCGTAACACGTACAGACTGCTCTACAATTTGTGACACAGCCGTCGGAACCATATTATGAAGACCCTGAAAGTAACCCCGAAGAGCTGACATGATTGGAACAACCGCAAGCCCCCACGCACTTGCCTGCAAAGCGGGCATCACATGCGAGTTGCCGACCCACCCAGCTATAATCGGCGCACCTGCATAGGTGATTGCTCCGATAACCAAACCGCTTATGGCTGTTATAACCGCAGATAAACGCAGAATCCTCCGACCCTCGTCATCCCGCCTTCCTGCAGAGGCTTCAGCGACAAATTTGGATATGGCCGCTGGCAGACCCAGCATCGCTACCGTCAACAACATCGTGTATAAAGGATAAACCGTGTTGTATATACCAAATACCGCATCTCCGCCTAGATTTTGCAGCGGAATCTTTTGGAGTGTACCTATAAGCTTTGAAATAATCGCTGCTGCACTCAGAATAAATGCCCCCTGCAGCAGCCGTGATGTTTGTGTATTAGATTTCATAAAGTACCTGCTTCTACAACTTTGATGGGATGAATTTCTATATTATAACGTATGTATGCCCACAAGTAGAAACGGTTTTGTATGAACGACAAAACCCCGTTTGCCCTTTGTATATGTTACCAAAAGGAAAGCGGGGTCTACATTACGATTACTGCTCCATTTGTTTACCGAGGAATGCGGCGGCGGTTTCGGCCATTTTAATTTCCATTGATGACATTTTCGCCGAATCATCCTTGCTTACCATCACTACACAACCAATAGGATCTCCACCGGAAATGATCGGTGAGGCTACATATGAGGACACCAAATCCGGATGATCTTTAGCGATTTCATAACTGCCTTCGTTGGTTTCCAGTACAGTCTTACGACTATCCATAACCTTCTCCAAAAGAATCCCTACTTGTTTTTCCAAATAGTCTTTCTTGGAGCCTCCAGCCAGTGCAATAAAGGTATCACGATCAGCAATCATCGTAATATGCCCAGTACCTTCAAACAAGGACTCCGCGTACTCTTTTGCAAAGTCACCAAGCTCGCCAATCGGCGAATATTTCTTGAGTATGACTTCACCGTCCCGATCGACGAAAATTTCCAGTGGGTCGCCTTCTCTAATCCGTAGAGTACGTCTAATTTCTTTGGGAATAACCACACGTCCGAGATCATCAATACGCCGAACAATTCCAGTAGCTTTCATTTCACATGTGCCCCGCTTTCTTAAGAAGTATGGTCTTACTACTGTCCATTATGGGAAAGGATAATCCCAGTGATTTATCGTAATATCTGACCATAGTATTCATCTCTTCCCAGATCCTTATACATAAGCTGACATGTATTAATATCTGCATCAAGATAAAGGCCGTTCTGAAGATGTTTCTTCGAACAAGCATAAACGCCTTCGGCGTCCTTAATAAGGACGGTAAGCGCTTAAGCGAGAAATATAAGGAAAAAGTATAGTGTGAAACTTATACTACCTTATATTTATAAAAAGCCATCTTCACATTAAGTGAGGATGGCTTTTCTAAGGTAAGCTTGTCCATTTTTACCGATGTTTATTCAGCAGCTTTTGTAGCACTTGGAGATGCGCTTGGCGCTGTAGTGGCTTCTGTTCCGCTATTTTTTGTTCCGGATTCATCTGCGGCAGCAGAGCTCTTCGGCAGATTGATACTCTCAATAATGCCTTCCAGATCTTTCTCCATGAACGCTTCTAGGTTCTTGGACACAATGGAGCTCTTAATGCCTTCTTTTTGTTCATCCGTTAACTGATCAAAGGTTTTGTCGGTACGGGACTCCACCTTGATGATATGGTAACCATAAGAAGTCTCTACAGGATCACTAATGGTATTCAAAGGCAAGGTTTGAGCAGCCTTCTTAAACTCATCTACATACGTTCCCACAGCTTTATCTTTATATTCTCCGCCTGTTTCCTTAGAGGCTGTATCGTCAGTATATTCCTTAGCGATTGCTGCAAAATCAGCTCCGCCGTCCAGCTTTGCCTTAACTTCCTTCGCGATTTTCAGTGCTTCTTCACTAGTGCGTTCTTTGTTGTTAGCATCTGTCAGACCGATTAGCACATGACGCAAAGTCGCTACCGTAAAGTCACCTTTTGTAGCTTCAAATTCTTTGACAACCTGATCGTCTGTCACTTTAAGCAGCATATCCTGATAAACCGTCAGCACACGCTCCATATAACTATGGATATCGCCCTCTGTAACGTCAGCGTCTTTAAGTGTTTTCTTATAATTGTCGCCCAGAGCTTTCTTCAAGTCAGCGATTTGGCTATCAGCCTCTTTCTTCGCCTGCTTCTTCGCTTCATCCGTTGCTTTGGAAGCCAAATATTCAAAGCCCACTTCCTGCTTCAAAATAGACTCCTTAAACGCCTCAATCTCTAAATATTGCGCTTGCTGCGGGGAGAGGAATTTCATGATTTTTTGATCCATAGCAAATTCCTTCTCTGTGATTGTTCCGCCTTTATAAGTCGCAACTGCCTTGCTATCATCAGCACTACTACCGCATGCTGCTAGCATAGAAAAGGAAACCGCTGCTACCAATGAAACGAGCAGTACTTTCCATGATTTTTTTTTATTTAACGACATTGTGTAGTTCTCCCTTCGATTTAAAAGACTGTTTAGCTTCCTTAAGAAACTGTTCAAGCAAGTCAAGCAGCTGTTTATCACTTAAGTCTTTCGACTTCACTCGGATACTGGCTTTAGCATCTCTATCGAATTGTACACGTCTTTCGAAGCTATTTCCAACTTTCGCGAGTTTCGCCGTATCCAGGGCGCCAAGACTTCCCTCATAGAAATTCAGGGAAACATCATCACCACGTCTGATCATGGAATCAATGCCATACATTTTTCCATACACTTTTAGACGAGCCACTGTTAATAGATTAACAACCGCTTCAGGCAGTTCTCCGAACCGATCCAAGAGCTCATCCTCAAGCTCAGAAGCATCATCGAAGGATGTTACTGCCGCAACTTTTTTGTAGATTTCAATTTTCTGGATACTGTCGTAAATATACTCGGATGGCAGATAAGCGTCAATTGACAAATCAATGACGGTATTGCCCTCTTTGAGCGAGGTATCTTCCTCTCCAAGCACAGTAACCTTACGCTTGCGGATCTCCTCCGCCAGCATTTGTGAGTATAGATCAAATCCTACGGATGCAATAAAACCATGCTGCTCTGCACCAAGTAAGTTACCGGCACCACGAATAGATAAATCACGCATCGCTATTTTGAAGCCAGAACCCAGTTCCGTAAATTCCTTAATAGATTGCAGCCGCTTCTCTGCCACTTCAGTCAGAACCTTGTCCCGCTGATAGGTAAAATAGGCGTACGCAATCCGGTTGGACCGGCCTACACGTCCACGTAATTGATAGAGCTGAGACAAGCCCATCTTATCCGCATCATGCACAATAAGTGTGTTTACGTTAGGAATATCTACACCCGTCTCAATAATACTTGTGCTGACCAGCACATCGTATTCTCCATCAAGAAAATCAAGGATTGTCTTCTCCAGCTCCGCTTCCGACATTTGGCCATGTCCAATGCCTACTCTAGCCTCAGGAACAAGCATAGAAATTTGAGCGGCCATTTCTTGAATGCCCTGCACACGATTATAGAGATAGTACACTTGACCGCCACGAGCCAATTCCCGCTCTACAGCTTCCCGCGTAAGCGTCTGACTATGCTCAACAACATAAGTCTGCACGGGGAAACGGTTCTCCGGCGGCGTCTCAATGACAGACAAATCACGCACGCCCAGCATCGACATATGCAATGTACGAGGAATTGGAGTTGCTGTCAGGGTAAGAACATCTACATTCGTTTTTAACTTCTTCAGCTTCTCTTTATGAGTCACGCCAAATCGCTGTTCCTCATCCACGATCAATAAACCTAAGTCCTTAAATACAAGGTCCTGAGACAACAAACGGTGGGTACCAATAACCACATCAACCGTTCCTGCCCGAACGCCTTTAATCGTCTCATTCTGCTCCTTACGGCTGCGGAAACGACTTAGGACTTGAATATTTAACGGATAATTTGCGAAGCGTTCCCGGAAGGTCTCATAATGCTGCTGAGCTAGAATCGTTGTCGGTACCAGTACAGCCACCTGTTTACCTTCAATCGCTGATTTAAAGGCTGCTCGTATAGCTACCTCCGTCTTACCATATCCAACGTCTCCACAAAGGAGCCGATCCATTGGACGATTCTGTTCCATATCCTTCTTAATCTCTTCAATCGCTCGAAGCTGATCCCGAGTCTCCTCGTAAGGGAACATTTCTTCAAATTCACGCTGTTCCTGTGTGTCCTTCTCAAAACCATACCCTGCTGCACTTTGGCGTTCAGCGTACAGTTTGATTAGATCATCAGCAATATCCTGAACGGAAGAGCGGACCTTATTGGTCACCCGTGTCCATTCATTACCGCCTAATTTATATACTTTCGGCTCTTTATCTTCTGAACCGACATATTTCTGAATTAAGTCAATTTGCTCAATCGGAACCGAAAGCTTATCGCCACCCGCATATAAAATATGCATATAGTCGCGATGAATACCGCTGACCTCCAACGTGCCGATCCCCATATACTTACCGATACCATGGTTCTGGTGAACGACATAATCACCAATTTTCAGCTCAGTATAACTCTTGATCCGTTCAGCATTATCTATCCCTTTGGAGATCTTCCGTGCCTTCCGCTGCTTCTGAGAGAACATCTCACCTTCAGTGATAACGGCTAAATGAATAGAAGGCAGCTCAAAGCCTGAACCCAGGTTCCCTTGTACGATCGTTGGCTCATCAATGCCGTAGTCGTAAAGGACTCTGCGCACACGCTCAATCCGTTCTTCACTGCTCGCAAGCATCATTACCTTTACACCAGACTTCTGCCAACGCTCCATTTCCGATTTAAGCACATTCATCTGACCATGGAAATCCTGCATCCCACGACTAATAAACCCAAGAATATTCTGTGGTTGAATGTGTGGGACCTGGCGCAAAAAGATCGACATAAACAGGCTTTGGAACGGACGTTTGTACATCACAACATCTGTCTCAACAGAGAGATCCAGATCCGGCAATGTTTTGCCGTTTTGCATCAGATGGAGGTTCCATTCCGATTCATCTCTTTCGAGCTGTTTCGCCGTTTCAAGCAGTCTTGTCGGCTCATCGAGAATAAGAATCGTATCCTGGGCCATGTAATCAAATAAATGAGAGCGTTCAGGGTATAAAAGACTGATATATTTATAGATTTCAGGAAAATAGGTTCCTTCGCGCAGCATTTCTAGCTCGCGTCCAATTTCTTCTTTTAGACGCAACTTAGCCTGCCGATCCGCCATTTTCTCAAGCTGTCGTTCCAGCATAACAGATGCTTCAGCAGAAGCAGATTCCTGGCGAAACCTGCTCGCTATGATCTCTTTAGCCGGTGTAATCTTCACACTTCGTACTTTATCAATAGAACGCTGATCGACTGGATCAAACGTTCTGATGGAATCAACCTCATCATCAAATAACTCAACACGATATGCTAAAGGAGAAGTCATTGGATAAAAATCAATA
Source organism: Paenibacillus sp. Marseille-Q9583 (assembly GCF_976954365.1). Lineage (NCBI taxonomy): Bacteria > Bacillati > Bacillota > Bacilli > Caryophanales > Paenibacillaceae > Paenibacillus > Paenibacillus sp. Marseille-Q9583. The sequence goes on along the minus strand of NZ_CDRJTB010000037.1, from coordinate 24,841 downwards.
ATTCCACCTCTTACGCTCAGTTCACCGCGATTCTCAACCCGCTCTACTCTTTCATACCCCATTTCGATCATGGACATCAAGAATTCATCCAGAGCAAGCGTTCCATCCTGAGAAACCGTAACCTGTGCCTCTGCCATAATCTCTGGTGCAGGGAGCAGTCTGCGCACTCCCGAGTAGGGAACTACAACAATACCACGGAAGCCCTGAGCACATTTGGTCAGTACATCAATACGCTGGGCTAATGTCTCTGGACTTGAGACAGCCGCTTCCGCAGCCACAAGTTCATTAGCAGGATAGAGCAGAACTCGTTCCGGGGAAAGCGCTTCCTGTAAATCATCGGCCATTTTCTGAGCCGAAAACATATTATGAGTCACCACAAGCAAGGGACGGGCTGTCTCTTCATGCAGTGCTGCAAGCATGATCTGTCTAGCTGAACCTGTAAGCCCCGATATGAGCTGCTCTTTCATACCTGCAGCTACACCATGGGTGATAGACTGGAAATCGGGATCCTTGGAAAAAGCTTCTATAATACCTTGTAACAACAGGCGCACCTCTCTTACTAAACAGGCTAACGGAAGCCAAAGCCACCGTCACCTATTATGATTGGAATCGAAAAGAAGCCTCAGCTGTAACGCCAAGGCTTGCGGATGACGATAGAGACAGGCGCTATCACCTACTGAAGCGGACTCGTCAGCAGGCTAAGCTCCGGATTATGCTCTAAAGCCTCCTTGCAATAGTCGCAAGTCACCTTTACCGTGATCTCACCTTCTGAATTATACGCTATTATATCTCTGCGCTCCGCAGGGGTCAAGGAATGAAGGCCCAACTGCATTTCTGTAACATCACTTCTATTAATGCTGCCTAGAGATGTCTTGCAGTGCCTACATACATAGTTTATTGCCATCTATATGCCTCCTGAAGGTACTATATACCTTCAGTATGTCCGCTGAGCATCATCTTTAGCCTCATAACCAACAGAGTTTACAAATCAACCATTGAATTTAGCCATCGTCTGCTCGAATGAATTCTGTAAGCTGAACTCCAGTGCATCACAAGTATTAAGGATCATCTGCTTCAGAGGATCGCCTTCCTTTTTTGGAAAAGAAGAGAGAACATAATCCACTATTGCAAAACCCGGTTCAGGACGAGAAATACCCATTCGTACCCGATTAAAGCTTTGTGTACCTACATGCTGAATGATCGATTTAATTCCGTTATGCCCACCAGCACTACCTTGATAACGCAAGCGAATTTTCCCGATTTCGGTATCGAGATCATCGTAAACGACGATCATATCTTCTAGTTTAACTTTGTAATAATCCATATAAGCGCGAACGGCCTCACCGGACAAATTCATAAAGGTCATCGGTTTAATCAATACGGTTTTGACTCCCCCGATAACACCTTCACCGATCACGGATTTACATTTGCTTTGGTTGAAAGAAATCCCGTTCTGAGCTGCAAGCTCATCCAATGCCATAAAACCAACATTATGCCTTGTTTTCGCATATTGTGTTCCCGGATTTCCCAATCCGACAATCCATTTCATTATCGAACCTTTCCTTTCCATTCGGGCTCTCCGGCAAGAGAAGTCCGTTTTTGGTACAATAGATCTTATCTACATACTCTTAAGCAACCAGAGCGAAATCATACTCCGAAGACAGGTGATAACCTATGCTACATCAAAGTGGAATCTTAACACATCAGCGCGATTTTCAGTACCATATCCAATATGCTGTGCCTGTGGAAATATACAGAGGCGACGTGCACATTGACATTGGTGTATTGACAGCAGTGGACGAAGGATTCGTGGAGCTGCAAGGGACACTCTATAACCGCAGCATATTCACCTTCGTCTCCCGCGCCGGGTATTGAAGCCAGCGCTTCTACCTGCATCACGCCGATAAGGGTTACATCTCCGAGAACGGAGGTGTAACCCTTTTGTACAATATAAGAATGTATAAGTTTCACGCTATACATTCTCCTTATAATTATTCAATCTCAAACAATTTACTAATCGACAACTCTTCATGAACGCGGATAATTGCCTCACCCATAAGTGGAGCCACGGACAACACTTTGAGTTTAGAAGTTGGGTTCGCGCTGCGAATTGGAATCGTATCTGTGACGATAATCTCTTTAATTGGAGAATTCTCCAGACGTTCATGTGCAGGACCAGACAATACTGGGTGTGTACAGCAAGCGTATACTTCCTTCACGCCGCCTTCCATCAAAGCATTAGCACCAAGTACAATGGTTCCAGCAGTATCGATAATATCATCGATCAGAATGGCTGTTTTACCTTCAATATTACCGATAATGTTCATGACTTCGCTGACATTCGGCTCTGGACGACGCTTGTCTATAATTGCAAGCGGAGCGTTCAGGAAGTCAGCAAGCTTTCTTGCACGTACTACACCGCCGTGATCTGGCGACACGACAACTGGGTTCTCGATTTGTTTGGAACGGAAATACTGAGCCAGGATGGGAACTCCCAACAAGTGATCCACTGGAATATCAAAGAATCCCTGAATCTGCATAGCATGGAGGTCCATCGTAATTACACGGTGGGCGCCGGCTTTTTCAATCAAATTTGCTACCAGCTTGGCCGTAATAGGGTCACGGGAACGAGCTTTCCGATCTTGACGAGCGTAACCATAGTAAGGGATAACCACATTGATGCTTTTTGCGGAGGCGCGTTTGAGTGCATCCACCATAACTAAAAGCTCCATTAGGTTGTCATTAACCGGGCCGCAGGTGGATTGAACAATATACACATGACAACCCCGAACGCTCTCTGACAGCTTGACCTGAATTTCTCCATCGCTAAAACTTGTAGTATGCGATTCACCCATCGGAATTCCGATGTAATCAGCGATTTGACTAGCAAGCTTTGGGTTGGAGTTACAGGTGAAAATCTTTAATTTGGAATCACAATAAGTCATAAAATTTAAACCCTCCGTGACGGAATTTAGCTTTCCAAAGGCGCCGGCGCGGAAATATAAGTCCGTCCGGCGCTTCTTAGCAACGCTTTACGATGGACTCGAGTGGTCTTTCTTCGCTTTTGCACGGGAACGGATCTTCTCTGCATATCCCGGTTTATTCTCCTGCCGCACTCTGGCAACAGCCAGATCGTTCTCTGAAACGGAACACGTAATGGTCGAACCAGCTACAACAAAAGCCCCTTTGCCCACAGAAACTGGTGCAATAAGGTTAACGTTACTGCCGATAAAGGCATCGTCTTCAATTGTTGTCGTGAATTTATTATACCCGTCGTAGTTAACAGTAATCGCACCGCAACCGACGTTTACATTCTTACCCACAGATGCGTCGCCAATATAGCTAAGATGTGACACCTTAGAACCGTCACCAATCGTAGCATTCTTGATCTCGACGAAATCTCCAACCTTCACTTCTTCTCCAAGAATAGAACCTGGACGCAAATAGGCAAAAGGCCCAACGGTAGTCCGTGCGCCAACTTGTGCTTGATTCAATACGGACTGCTTAATCGTCGCGTCGTCCATGATCTGACAATCTTCGATTTCACTTGCCGGTCCGATCACACAGTTCTCACCGATTACAGTTTTACCCTTCAAGATGGTTCCTGGATAGATCGTTGTATCTGACCCAATGACTACATCTGCTCCGATATATGTGGAGGCAGGATCGATTATGGTTACGCCACCCAGCATATGTTTGCGGTTGATACGATGACGCATAATACCTTCGGCATCAGATAAAGCTAAACGGTCATTAACACCAATAGACTCGTTAGCATCCTCAGTCTGGAATGCTAGAACGAGATCACCTTGCTCGCGCAGAATACTGATAACATCTGTCAAATAATATTCCTGTTGATTATTGCTGTTAGTAACCTTCTCTAAAGCCGAAAATAACTTGATGTTATCAAAGCAATAAATTCCTGTGTTGATTTCATGAATAGCTGCCTGTTCGGCATTACAATCTTTCTGTTCTACGATCTTCATTAAGCCGCCATCTTCACTACGTATAATCCGTCCTAATCCAGATGGATCATCCATTACTGCGGTTAATACAGTCGCTGCCGCCTGACGCTCCTCATGCAGAGCCATCAATCCTATCAGCGTCTCCGATGTAATAAGCGGAGTGTCACCATAAGCAACAATCGTCGTTCCTTCTTCACCACCGAGCAAATCCTTAGCTTGTTTGACAGCGTGACCAGTACCGAGCTGAGTTTCCTGCAGCACGTATTCCGCACTTTGCCCTACATAGGCCTTAACCTTCTCTGCGCCATGCCCAACAACAACAACGGTGCGCTGGCATCCGGTCGCTTCTACTGTATCAAGCACGTGCCCTACCATTGGCTTACCGCAAACGGGGTGCAGCACCTTATATAATTTAGATTTCATTCGCTTGCCTTGACCTGCGGCAAGAACTACAGCCATTCTTTTCAAGAATGCCAACCTCCTACTCTTGAACTCACTACTGAATATATCTCATTCCGGGCAAAAAGAAAAGAGAACCATGAAGTCATGGTTCTCTTTTCTATAAACCCCATGTTAGAAAAGCATTTATCGCTGCCTTTCGAAGATGTCGTCAAATCCTTCACTAGCGCTAGCTTTTCTTGCAAGATCAAGCTGCTTAAGTCATGAAGTATATTCGGTATGATCTTATCAAAAACGGCGGATCCTACGCCACCCAAAAGGTAGCCGTCTTCCGAGGCAGCCTAAGCTCCCTCTTCAATAACTTCTTCTTCTTCAGTAGCGGCGCGATCGTACTCGGCCAGAACCGCGGATTGAATCTTCTCGCGTGTTCCCGAAGAGATCGGGTGAGCGATATCGCGGAATTCGCCATCCGGTGTACGCTTGCTGGGCATTGCAACAAACATCCCGTTATTACCATCGATGACGCGAATGTCATGAACAACAAACTCGTTATCGATTGTAATGGATGCGATTGCTTTCATTCTCCCCTCAGAGTTAACGCGGCGGAGTCTGACATCCGTAATTTGCATGTGTGTGTTCACCACCTTTTTCCATCAGAGACTTGGTGTATAATTCCACACAGCAAAGCGAATTCCTTCTTTTTGATTCCATAAAATACCTAAAAAAGAAATATATTTTTTAGGATCTGTTGTTTTCGACACGCATCGGGTGATTTTCTTAATATCTCTTACGTTTTCGACAATTTCCACGCTTTTTGAAAACAAAGAAACGCCAATCTATCAAGAGGAAAAGTAGTTACCCGGATGCGCGGAAATCCGCCGCTCTTTCGAGTCTACCTCGCTTAGTTTCACTAAAGAAACATAGTCATGCAACAGACGCTCTTCCGTCTCTACTGCGCCTGATTCGACCAACACACCCACTCCAGCAACTTCGGCATTGAACTCACCGAGTAAATCAACCATCCCTCGAACGGTCCCGCCTGCCTTCATGAAGTCATCTACAATGAGTACCCGTGATTTCTCCTTGAGTGCTCGTCTAGAAAGAGACATGGTGTGTATGCTCTTATGTGATCCAGATACATAATTAATGCTTACTGCTGATCCTTCTGTAACTTGATGATCACGTCGTACCAGCACTACTGGCAATCCTAGCTGTGCTGCCGTTGCATAGGCTAGCGGAATCCCTTTAGTTTCTACTGTCATCACCACATCGATTTCCGATCCATAAAAGGCCGTTGCGATGATCTTCCCTGCTTGCTCCATCAAAGATGGCAGTCCAAGCAGGTCCGACATATACAAATAGCCACCAGGCAATATCCGATCTGTCTGTTCCAGCTGCACACATAAACGTTTAACAAAAGAGAGCGCCATTTCTTTAGGCATCACAGGAATATAACGTACTCCACCTGCTGCACCGGCTAAGGTCTGAAGCTCTCCAATGCCCTCACCTTCAAATACTTCTTTTATGATCGCCAAATCTTCACTGATGGAGGACTTAGCCGCTCCATACCGATCGGCAAATATAGACAGCGGCAGTAGGTCATGTGGCCGCTCAAGTAAAAACTGAGTCATGTCTACCAAACGTTGGCTTCTTTTTAATTTCTTCACGGAATGCTCCTCGCCAAAACCGAATATTTTATGAAAAATATATCACTTTTGTACGGGTTTACACAAGAGAAGCATACTAATTGAGTGATCTCACTGCATAGACTTCCTTGCAGAACCCTCGCAGTCCATTATAAATTCTTGCTACTTTAGACTGCTTGGACACTAAACCGAACACTGTAGGACCGCTGCCGGACATTAACACTCCGTCTGCTCCCAGCTTAACCATCGCCTCTTTGAGCTGCTGGACCTCTGGATGCAGCTTTAGGGTAACATCCTCAAGCACATTGCCCAGATGATTACACACGCCCCCAAAATCTCCAGCTTCGATCGCGTCCTGCATCTTTCGAGCCGAAGGATGAACAGCTATATTATTGCTACGAACGCGTCCGTATACTTCCGCAGTCGATACATTGATAGGTGGCTTAGCCAATACTACCCAGCATTGCGGAGGGTTCTTAATCGGCGTCAGCTTCTCGCCACGACCTGTTGCCAAGGCAGTGCCACCTGTAACGCAGAATGGCACATCTGAGCCAAGCTCAGCGCCAAGCTCCTGCAGCTCCTGTGCAGGTATACCTAGGCGCCACAGTCGGTTCAGGCCACGTAGCGTAGCCGCAGCATCGCTGCTGCCGCCAGCCAAGCCAGCAGCGACCGGTATTCTTTTATCCAGATGGATATGTACACCACTCTTCACGTTATAACGCTCTTTAATAAGCCTAGCCGCTTGAAAGGCCAGGTTCTTCTCATCTAGAGGAATATATCCCGCTTGACTTGATATTATAATAGTATCCCTTGGCAGCTCAGACAGCTCTAAACGGTCTGCTAGATCCACCATGGTCATAATCATTTCCACCTCATGAAAACCGTCAGCACGCTTGTGCAGCACATCCAGCATCAAATTAATTTTAGCTGGTGCCTTCTCATACATTTTCAAGGCGTTCACCCACCTTCAGCTTTTCCCGTAAAAACAACTTAACATATTATATGAAAAACTTCTAATGAAGTCCAATAATAAAAGGGTGTCGCCAGTTGGACGCACCCTTTTTCGTTAAATAATTGTTCACACGCTAAAGATTAAGATTTCCGCGCAGCCTCTTCTGCGAGCTGAATCGCTCTTTTTACCATATTACCAGCATCCTTCGCCCGTATTCCTCCCCAGCCTTCGCGTTCCACCGTTTCGTAAAAACCAAGCTCCTTGGCTAACTCTGTCTTTAGTTCTTCCGACATCATGCCTCGTTTTCTGCGGCTCATTACGGAATTCCTCCCTTATGAAAGAAAATGATAAACCGATTGCTCAATTAGTATGCTTGCTTAGAACAAGGATCATTCACTGAATATTAACCGCAAAAAAAAGAAACGGTCGTCCTTTATGAAGGACAACCGTTTCTGATAAAAAAATAAAAAACAGCCTCCAAAGGAAGCTGCCCGTGAAACATTAAGCTTTAATATACATAATCCGCATCTGCCCATCGTCTTCACATACTGTGATTTCCACAGATTCAGTAAGGATATCGGCATAGCTATAGGAGACTCGCTTGAATGTTTGCTGCTCCTGATCCAGTTTGACAATAAATACAGAAGGGTACGTTTCTTCCAGGACACCGGTGCGTTCTACGGTTTTACGACGACCTCCGTTTGCACGCAACGTGATCTTATGACCGACGTGAGCTTCGAGACTGCGTTTGATTTCCAACAGCGCGTTATTAGCCATTGCCTGACGACCACCTCTTTTCTTGTCCATTATACAACTTCCCCAGGTGTTTGTCAAAGCAAATAAATAATTATAGATGATGAATATTTGGTTGTCAACGGAATTTTTTTGCGGAGAATCAGAGGCGAACTAATAGCCTTGTTATCTGTAATAGGTTTACCACAAAGCAAGAAAAATAACATTGTCGATCTTTAAAGATAACTACCATTTCACACAAGAATAATCGCCTTTGGCGTCCCTATAAGGACGGTTAGCGTTTATGCGGGAAATATAAGGATAATGTATAGCGTGAAACTTATACTTTCTTAAATAAAAAAAGGGTTAAGCTCATCGCTCACCCTTTCTTCGCGTACTCTATTCGGCCACTCCAAATTACCTATTAGCTTTGAAAATAGACCAGTACCTGTCGATTAAATTGCGGAAGGTGTCACTTTTAGTGCTGACAGGTTCTGCAGACGCGGCATCCCAATACGGAAGCTGCCACGGGTCTCAATACCGCCGATTCCCTGATTACCACTAATGGTGTTGTTCAAAACCTCACTCAGATTCACCGTATCCTTAATGGGCGTGAACGACGATTTTGCCGCTACATAAACTGGATCTAAGGCATGGATCAATATCCGTCCAGGAGAACTGGCGAAGTTCGCCCCTGCCCCCAGCAGTGCTTCAAAATGTGACTGACAAGCACCTGCAACAATCGTCAACGCATCAAAATTTCGCTCATAATCCCTAGCTACCCTAATAGCAGCTACGAAGTTTTGCGAATTTTTATAGCTGCTCAGACTGTGAAGATCGTAAGTATGCTGTTGCTTCAGCACCCCGTCATGGCCGGTAATCACCACAATATCTGGACGCACGCGGGGCAGCAGCCGGTATAAAGTGTCAGCCATTGCGGACTCATGAACATGATGACCTTCAGCAGGGATCCGCAATTGCTCGTATAAGCTAAGGCTCTTATTCAAATACGCTGGATCGCCATCCAGATGCAGTACTTTCCCCGGTACTTCAAAATAAGCAGCTTCCTTGGGCGATGGAGCCCATGCTCCTTCTGATAGAGCGCTCCCGCTCCGCTGACTTTGCTCCTGTCGGTCTTTCCGCAGCTGCGTCAGTGATTGATTCGCTTTAATCTGTGCCTGCTGTCCTCGTTCCGTAATTCGGGTAGGAGGCACTTGAACCAAGTCATTCAGAGGAGAATCCGCCAACAGACGGAAATCTGTGCCTTTAATGACGGCTCTGTCCTGCACAATATGATCTACACGAAAAGTCAAATCTCCGCCATAAGATTTACGAACGACCAAGTCTCCTAAATTCATTACAACCACCACCTCTACCCCATCGTATGGGCAAAGTCCTCAGTTGGTTCATAACTAGCTATGTTTTTAGCTTATTCAATTCCAGCAGCCAACAGAACACCGCTCAATCGGGCGTATTCTTCTAGACTTAACGTTTCTCCACGACGGGTTGGTTCAATACCAGCTTCTGCGAGTAAAGCCTCTAGACGCTCACGTCCCTCTTCAGGGAAGTAACGAGCCTTGAGATTGTTAGCAATCGTCTTGCGACGCTGTGTGAAAGAAGCTTGGACGACCTCAAAGAAGTGCTTCTCACTCTCAACTTCTACCGGTGGACGCTCTCTTACCTTTAGACGGATTACAGCGGACTCCACATTAGGTTGAGGAATGAACACCGTACGCGGCACAATGCAGACGAGCTCAGGCTCGCTGTAGTACTGCACGGCAATGCTAAGGCTCCCGTATTCCTTTCCTCCCGGAGAAGCAGCCATACGCTCCGCAACCTCTTTCTGAATCATTACAACGATGTTATCAAGCGGAAGCTTCTCTTCGAGCAGCTTCATCAGAATCGGAGTAGTTACATAATACGGCAGATTGGCAACTACGCTTACCTTGTTCACGGATGCAAAATCTTCTTTGAACAGCTCCTGCAGATTTACATTCAGAACATCATCATTACGAACCTTAACATGCGGATAAGGGGAAAGTACGTCCCTTAAAATAGGAATCAGCCTACGGTCGATCTCCACAGCGGTCACCGCACCAGCGGTTAGCGCCAAACGCTCCGTCAAGGCACCAATCCCAGGACCGATTTCCAATGCCCCTGATTGGCTATCTAGCCCAGCAGCGTCTACAATCTTGTCCAATATATTTTGATCAATCAAAAAATTCTGTCCTAAGCTCTTCTTGAACTTGAATCCATAACGTTGAATAATTTCTTTCGTCCGTTTTGGAGTCGAAATTTCCTCTCTACCACTCATGAAGTAATGCCCCCCTGATCAATTTGGGCGAGAGCTCCGGCAAATTCCTCCCGCGTAATTCCAAACATCGCCAGCCGCTTGTACAGCTGCTTGCCATTACAATATCCAATTCCAAGCAAATTACCAAGTGCCATACGTCTTTCAGCTGCCCGAGGGTGTACAAGCATTCCAGCGGCCATTAGATCATCAAGTCCGATTAAAGCAGGTGCACCTTCAAAAGAGGTATGTACATTCCGCAGCGCATGACGAATCGCCTCTGGAGAAGCGTTCTCCACACCGATATCTCCCTTGCGGGTTGCGTCCTTCTCCGGAATGAAGGCATGCTTGCAGCCCGGCACCTTTGCGGACACAATCTTACGAATTCGTTCACCCGCGTGATCCGGGTCAGTAAGGATAATCACTCCTCTGCGCTCCATAGCAAGCGCGATCTTCGCAATTACGGTCCGGTCTACAGCCGATCCCCCTGTTTCGATCGTATCTGCTTCTACAGCGCGTTTAACAGCGACGGTATCACTCTTACCTTCAACGACAATTAATTCCTTAATCATTTCTCTTGACTCCTTCCAAAAAAAGCAAAAAAGAAGAGGTTTCGCTCCTCTTCTTTTGGTTAAAGAATGTATAAGTGATGAGCGGTTGCTCTGCGATCAACGAAATGATCATCTGGCGTTCCTTAACGGTTATCATCACTATAGCTTATCGAAGAATAATTTGCAAAAGCTTCAGCCTAGTTTAACTCCGGCTTCACAGGTCCAATCACATAAATGGTACGTGATTTACGACCGAAATTACGGACATGGCTCAGTGAATCGTAATAGACATCTACTTTATTGCCTTTAATGGCACCGCCAGTATCTTCTGCTCGGCGGAATCCAAGCCCCTCGATATATACCCACCAGCCAATAGGGATTACATTCGGGTCTACCGCAATTGTACGACCTTCCGTTACGCGTGTTCCGGAGGCAGTTTTGGTACCAATACCTGGCTCTTCTGATGAATAAGCTGTCATGGAGACGTTCTTAATCATCTTCTTGTACTCAAAGTCTACGCCAGCCTTGCTAGTGACGTTATTAGTCTTGGCGCTAACCTTAGCCGTTTTTGAAGTGGTGTTTGATTTGGAAGTTGTTGTAGTCTTAGCTACAGCCGGCTTAGGAAGTGCTTTGGTACCAACGGCAATAATCTTATCTTTCGTTACCGTTTGTACTTCCTTACCAATCATGCGCATAGAGGCCAGTTCTCCGTCTTGGTAGATCTTTTCAATATGCTGAATCATGACGCCTGGTTTGCCTGCCTGTGCCACTCTAACTGTTCCCACAGTAAGGGAGGGGTCTGCTGTCTTGATGACTCTGAAGGGTAAGTTAGTTGTTCGCTGTACGGTCTGTTTGTTGATGCGAACAATCTTAACCTCCATGTTTGCAGAAATGGTGGTGTCTAACGAAGGGAAAATCTTATCATGACCTTCTAGGGTAATGCCCATTTTCTCAATTGCTTTACCAATTGTGTCTTCGGTGGTATATAACGTTTTTGTTGCTCCATCCGCAGTAAGACTAATTTTCTGCGCACGATTGATAACGACACGGTCACCGTCTTTTATTTCATCACTCAGTCCTAAAGATAGTTCATCATGCGGCTGCAGCGAAATTTGCTCTTTCTCCAACACATCACCAAGAAGCGCTTCCCGCGTTTCAAGCGTCTGTGTTTGCCCGTCTATTACTAAAAATAATTGTTTGTTGCTTTGACCGTGTACGTACAGCAGAATAAGTAGCGCGATAGCGACTGAAATCACGCCTGCAAGTAAAAGTACGCGAGTATTCACTTGCTCCCACCGTAATGCGAAAGACCTGCTGGATGACTGCGAATCATGGGATACTTCTGGTTGGAATACGCCCATTCTCTCCATCCTCCTTACATAGCCCCGTCGTCAATTGTATATCATGAGGACTGAATTCCTTTGACGAAACTATTTGAGATTGTCACAGGACACGCACGTAATAACTTAGCGTCTCCTGCTCATGGATCGCCTGCTCGGCACAGCTACTCCCACCCCTGTTATATAACAGTATGTGGGCAACATTCTATTTATTCAAAAATAAAAAAGCCTAAAAAGAGTTCAACTGAGGACTCTTTCGTGGCTTCTCCAATATCAGAATAGAGAATGCTTGTGCACGAGGTTGCCTCTCTTACTTGCGCTTACGGGGTTAGCTGTCGGGTTCGGACGAAAGAGAGACGCCCTATTTCAGGTCACCCGCTCATGGCGGTTGCCCTTAAATTCACCCCAAAGACCACGTGAAGAAATCAAATACTGTCCTACGGCACGTCTAAACCGTATTTAAAATACAGGCATGCGGCAGGTCAATATTGGTTCCCCCGTTCTCCATACGGAGACTCAGCGAGACGATCCATGAATCAATGGCTGTCACTATAACACAGCTCACATCACTGAAAAGATGATATCCTGTTTTGATGCATGTTGTAAAGGACGATTCAACCACGTTTACGCAAAAATATGGTTAAAATATTGTAATATTCAGCCGTTTTTATATTAAAAAAGTTTAATATATCGGCCGTTCTCTATTTTTCGCCTGTTTTGCTCCCGTTTTCACTCAATCCCAAATCGTTCCAGTGCGTTCGCATACGTTATTTTAGCCAATTCTTCCCATGTCAACCCTTTAATTTCAGCTGCTGCCTCTGCTACAAGCTTCACATGAGCGCTCTCATTTCGCTTCCCGCGGAAGGGGTGTGGAGTCAAATATGGAGCATCGGTTTCGATCAATAATCGGTCTAGTGGGGTCTGCGCAAGCACTTCTTTTGGCACTCTTGCATTTTTGAACGTAATGGGTCCTCCAAAGGATAAATGAAAACCAAGATTCAAGCACATTTTAGCTGTTTCCCAGCTTCCTGAGAACGAGTGCATCACGCCTCCAACCTCATTTGCTTTTTCCTCCCGTAAAATCCGTACAACATCCTCATGGGCATCACGATCATGAATACAAATCGGCATATTTAGTTCACGGGCTAGTCCAATTTGCTTGCGAAAAACTTCATGTTGCACATCCTTGGGGGAAGTATCCCAGTAATAATCCAGTCCGATTTCACCAATAGCCACTACTTTTTTATGACTGCATAGAGAAGCGATCCACTCGAGATCTCCTTCTTTCATATCAATCGCATCCTGAGGATGCCAACCCACTGCCGCATAAATATAATCATAAGATTCCGCCAGCTTCATCGTTGAGGGAATCGTCTCCCGATTAAATCCGATATTAATCATCTTGCTAACTCCTGCTTCTACAGCACGAGCGATAACTTCTTCCCGATCCTCGTCGAATTGAGGTGCATCCAGATGCGTATGTGTGTCAAACAGAAACATTTTAACCCTCACTCCTTGTTCTTTTTTAAATGTATGACAATATAAGTTTCACGCTATCCGTTATATCTTATATTTCTACTCTTCTTGTCAAAAATCCCATATTTTCTTGTATTATTTTGCAAAAATCTCTGCAATAGAAGCAGGCAATCGCGTAAGCGCATTTCTCAACTTATCCTGAGGAAAATAAAGATGATATCTGCCACGGTGAATGCCGCTAATAGAACGCACAATATCCGACACCTCTGAAATTTCCCGCAGATGATCATGCCGATCAAGCAGCAGAATTTGTTTATTGTCAAAAGCTTCTCCCGGACGGAACACATCATAGGGTAGATCTGTTGGAAAATCAATCTCTAAATCATATTCTGGGTGAAGTCCCGCTGCCTCAAAACTGCTGCGAATTTCAGTAATCATATCTGTATCGAGATTCTCCACCTCAACATATTTATACAGTTTACGATGAATAAAACGGGTACACAAGTCGCTTAGTAGCTCATCTTTCTCAAGCGTCCATTGCATAAAAGCCGTCTGTACCAGTGCTTCATCTAGCATTAAATATTGCTTCACTGTCACCTCACCACGGAATAAATCCTCCAGCGGATTAATCATGAAACTAAAATTGTACCCCGCTTGGAAAAGCTCCTTGGCTCTACGGAAAATTTGTCGCAAAATAATCTCTGAGCTACGTGTCACCGGATGAAAATAAACTTGCCAGTACATTTGATAACGCGACATTAAATAATCTTCAATGGCATGCATTCCCGATTCTTTTACAACAACTCGACCATTATAAGGACGCAGCATTCTTAAAATCCGATCAATGTCGATCGTCCCATAGTTTACACCCGTATAGTACGCATCACGCAGCAAATAATCCATGCGATCAGCATCTAGCGGACTGGAAACGAGATTTACAACAATTTCATGCTCATAAGTTTTAGCGATTACAGAGGCTACTTTACGAGGAAAATCCTCCTCCACATCACGCAAGATCTCAGTAATCTCTGTGTCCTCCAGAATAATTCGACAAGTCCAATCCTCATGATTCATTTCAAAAGCTTCTTCTATAGAATGGGAAAATGGACCATGTCCCAGATCATGCAGCAAGGCCGCACACAAGGTGAGCAGACTTTCTTCAGGAATCCAATCTTTATACCCGCTTCGTTCAAATTGCGAAATAATTCTACGTGTAATTTCGTACACCCCTAGGGAATGAGAAAACCGACTATGCTCTGCGCCATGAAAAGTAAGATACGAGGTACCCAGCTGGCGAATACGGCGTAAACGCTGAAATTCCTTTGTATTTATTAGTCGCCAAATAATAGTATCCTGCACGTGGATATAATTGTGAACCGGATCTTTGAAAACCTTTTCTTCTGTGAGCGGCTGCTTCATGAGATCAACTCCTTTATTAAATTTAATATGATTTTAACCAATATAAGTATATAATAAGTAATTATGTCGTACTTTGTCGAATGGTGACGTTTTTAGTCTTGGTAAATCGACAAAGTTTATTTTTTCGCTTTTTTTAGAATTCGTGATTGTTATAGGGAATTCAAAGTTTTCGTGAAAAAGCACTTATTCAACAGATGAAAAAAGGTTGACTGTTTTGGGAATCGTTGGTATTATAAATATCATAAAACAGTGAACAATGTCGAATAATGACGTTTTTGGAACATTGAGAGGAGTAACGATTGTTATGATGAAATCAACAGGAATTGTAAGAAAAGTAGACGAACTTGGACGGGTAGTTATTCCCATTGAATTGCGCCGTACTCTTGGCATTGGTGAAAAAGACGCACTTGAAATTTACGTTGATGGTGAGCGCATTATGCTTAAGAAATATGAGCCTGCCTGCATTTTCTGCGGCAACGCTGAGAACGTAACTTACTTCAAAGGAAAAATAGTTTGTCATGAATGCATTTCTACTATCCCTACCCCTGTGACAAACTAAAATAAATAGTATATAATAGAACTAATCAAATTGTTAATTCTAACCTTTTCATATCTCCTTGACCTCCCGTGACCGCGGGAGGTATTTTTTTTCTGCAATCACCAATGTTTCCTACCCAAAAGGTGTCTACAAGGATTTACTCCCCCATGACACCTAATAATGATGGGTAATGCGGTGAGAGCACGAAGTGAACCGAGTTTTCACCGTGATCTGGTCTATATTGGGCTTCCTTTTGGGAACCACCTTCAGGCTAGAATCTCGTCAGCTTCGTAATAACCTTCGTACCTTGTTAACCTCTTAGAATTAGAATCCGTCAATAACACTTACTGCTGCTCCGCTTTATCCAGAAGTGCGTTATAAATATCCCGCTTTGACACACCACGATCAGAGGCTGCTTTTTTCATAGCTTCTTTACGCGGCATATCTGCTGCTTCGTAATGAGCAACATGTTCTTCAATACTTAACTGGCGCCACCAAGCCGATTCCGCCATTTCAGCATCTTCCTTGCTCTCGCCTTCAACGACGATAACATACTCACCAAGCGGTGGATGCTCAGCGAGCCAATCCATACATTCCTCGATCGTTCCACGAAGAAACTCCTCATATCTCTTCGTCAGTTCACGAGCAAGCACAATTCGCCGATTGCCAAATGCTTCATGGAGATGAGCCAGTGTCTTCACCACGCGATGTGGAGATTCGTAGAACAGTATAGTCCCTTGCGCCGAACGAAGTGGACTTAATACTGCACGGATATCTTTACGTTCTCGAGGTAAGAAGCCGATAAAAGTGAAAGTAGTCGTAGGCAAACCAGAGGCAATTAATGCTGACAAAGCTGCGTTAGCTCCGGGTATAGGAATTACTGGTATACCGTGACTTATGGCAAGGGCAACAAGGTCTGCACCAGGGTCGGAAATGGCTGGTAAACCGGCATCGCTGACAAGTGCCAAATTTTTTCCTTCTATTATATAACGGATAAGTTCAGGTCCACTGGCAGCCTTGTTATGCTCATGATAACTGAACAGCATAGAGGGTGTAATTTCAAAATGGCTCAACAATTTCCGAGTTTGTCTTGTATCCTCAGCTGCAATAATATCGCATTCCTGCAATGTGCGGACCGCACGATAAGTCATATCCTCTAAATTACCGATGGGTGTTGCCACCAAAAAGAGTGAACCGGTTGATTCCTGCTTATGTGTATTGTTATTGTTCTGAAAACTGCTTTGGCATGATATCGTCATGATTTACCCTCTTTAGCACCATAGTAGATGTCCATAATTTCTGGACAGTATTGATTGTCCTCATTATATACAATGAGTGGTGGATGTAAACGAACCTCCGGCTTACCATCACGTATCGCTTCAATTAATACCATATTAGCTTCCAGATGCGCACGTGGATGTACAAAGCGAATAATCTTAGGCTCGAGCCTATATTTTCTCATAAGACTAATAATATCGACCAATCGTTGTGGCTTGTGAACCATACTTACCTTTCCACCGGTGCGAACCAGTCTCACACAGGCTTGAATGACCTCCTCCAGCGTACACCCGATTTCATGACGAGCCATAGCCTGATGAGTGTTCAGCTTGAGGTCACTGCCGTTAAGCGGCATATAAGGAGGATTGACTGTTATTGCATCATATACGCCATGTCCTGCTACTTTATATAACTCACGTAAATCACCTTCATGGATCACAACCTGATCCTGTAGCCCATTTAGAGCCACGCTACGCCGAGCCATATCCGCTAAACGGGGCTGAATTTCAATCCCTTCTATAGAAGCTTTAGTTCGGGTCGTCATCAAAATAGGAATTACACCATTCCCAGTACAAAGATCCAGGACTCTCCCACGAGGCGGAACGCTGGCGAAACGGGCAAGCAGTACAGCATCCATAGAAAAGCTAAATACTTCGTCACTTTGAATAATTCGCAAGTCATGCGTTAATAAATCATCAACCCGCTCCGTCGGTAACAAAGGAACAGATATATCGTTAAAAGAATTTGTCATGTAGTAATCTCCTAAATGTTTTGTTGAGCTAAAATTCAAAAAAAACCGTAGGATCAATCTCCTACGGCTGGATATCCTCATTTATTAAGAAAAGAAAGACAGAACAGACAATCACCTTCCGTGCGTAAATGTCCAAAATAAACATTACAGATGTGAAAGCCTTCATGGTAAAGCCGGGCCAAGTTGTCATAACCTTCCCCGACAACCTCTTCTGTTCCCTCTCCGGCAGCTAAAAGAGCTTCCGCCTCCGCAGAATCTACGGTAGGATCCAAAGGTGCATCCCGCTTTAAAATTTTGCGAAGCTGTTCATTCTCCAGAGTTAACCTCTGATTAGCTTCCATCAGTTCTTTTACCGTCTGTTTCCATTCTCCAAGATTGGCGCGCATCGTTTCCATCTGTGCTTCCATATCCTGCATGTGTGCAAATATATTTTTCTTCTCCAAGTTTCCACCCCGAAAGTAACCTTATAATGGTTTACTTGACGACAACATCATCCATTGGAAGTTCCTTAACTTTGCCCACTTCAAACAACTGTACATGAACCGTACGACTTCCGGCATTAAGTCCTACTACTTTGCCATCACCCAATGAGGTCACGACAATCTTGCCGACCGCTGGCATTTCTTCCTTTACACTCTCATAATTGTCATGCTCAAATTTCAAACAACACATCAGACGTCCACAAAGTCCTGAAATCTTCGTCGGATTAAGTGACAGGTTCTGATCCTTCGCCATTTTAATGGATACGGGTTCAAAATCCCCTAACCAAGATGAACAACAAAGTACTCGCCCACAAGGTCCAAGTCCACCTAGCATTTTAGCCTCATCACGCACCCCAATTTGTCGTAGCTCAATGCGGGTCCGGAAAATACTTGCTAGATCTTTAACCAATTCTCTAAAGTCGACCCGTCCTTCGGCCGTAAAGTAAAATATAATCTTATTACGGTCAAAAGTAAACTCTACATCGACGAGCTTCATTTTGAGACCATGGTCGCGTATTTTATTTAAACAGGTGGTAAAAGCCTCTTTAGCGGCCCCTTTGTTCTCTTCAACTACGCGTGCGTCGGTTTCTCCGGCAATACGCATCACTTTTTTGAGGGGCAAAACTACGTCGGATTCTTCCACCTCTTTTTTGCCTACGACAACTTTACCGTATTCAACCCCACGTGCTGTCTCCACAATAACATATTGATCCCGTTCAATCGGAAAATCAAGTGGATCGAAATAATATATTTTACCCGCTTTTTTAAAACGGACACCTACTACGCTGTACAAAAATTAACCCCCTTGTTTGCCGGTAAAAGGAACCTATGGGCATGTCCGCTCCCTGATGATCCATGCTTGTCCTTCCTCGTCTGTTAAAACGATATTTCCAGGTAAAGCGACATCCGGAGGATATATCATAACTAATCCTTTAACTTTCCAGTCGGATTAAAAACTGCTCCAGACACAACTGGGCATTGGCATTGGATCGCAGCTTCTTAGTGCTCTCTGCAGCAAATCCCATATAAGCCACCCATTGTTCCCCACTCCGCTCACGGGCATGCCTGGAAATAAAGTCTAACTGATCTATGAAAACGATACTCTCATGCTTACGATACAGGAAGTAAAGCATATCTTTAAACCACAGATGGAACATGCTGAAGAAGATATCCAAATGTTCAGCGAGTCCGGTCTTGAACAGCTTCTGCCCAGCAGTTGCTACAGCGGAGCTGCCCTTGCCTAAGGACTCCTTAGCTAATTGTAACATTACATTTCTCATTTCTGCAAACCAATTCTGTTCCAAAAGTTTCCTGCAACCATCAAGTCCTGAACTAAGTGATACTGCACATCGAGCTAAGGGTATGGGAACGCCCTCACTTGCCAGAGCTTGGAGCATAATATCCGGGTTTAACGGACTAAATGGAATCCGCTGAGTCCGCGACTGAATTGTTGGCAATAAGGAACGGCTATTATCAGAAATTAAGATTCCAACAGCCGGAGCTGGTGGTTCCTCCAGAAATTTCAGCAGACTATTGGCAGCTTGTACCGTCATTTTGTCTGCTCCATCTATAATATAAACTTTCGGATTCACACCCTCTGACCGATAGGAAAAGACGCGCTGCAGCTCACGGATTTGATCTATTTTAATACTTGCTCCATCTGGCTGCAGCAGTGACAAATCAGGGTGGTTTCCATGCTCTACTTTGCGGCACTCCAGGCATTCCCCACAGGCATCGTCCTTACTCTGGGTACAAAATATAGCTTGGGCAAACATCAGCGCCGTTTTCATTTGTCCACTGCCTGCCGGCCCTGTAAATAAATAAGCATGACTCACAGCTTCTTTGCGCAAGGCATTTTGGAGTAGCCGCTTGGCGTTCTCCTGGCCTACTATATCATGAAAAGGCATAATTTCCTCCCAAAACTTTCAAACATAGACGCCCTTTACGTCCTTATAAGGACGGTAAGTGTTTAATAAAGAAATATAAGGCTAAAGTATAGTGTAAAGCATATACTTTCTTATATTTTAAAAAGAAAGGTTGATTAACAATCCGCGGATTTCTCCAACGCGTCCCAACAGATCTATCCGGCCTTGTTCACTATTCAGTAAATCATCTGCCATAGATAGCAAAGCCGAATCAATTTCCTCAAGCAGCTTGTAACGCTTACCACGGCCACGTCGATCCCATCCGCGTGTTTCTTTTAGAGTAACGCCTCTTCGAGCCGTTTCTTCCAGAAACCTTTTGATCATCATCCGGTAAATGGTAAGCTCACGAATCGTCATAGACTTAGATAAACGATCCCCTTGAGACTGTATTTCTTTAATCTGGCGGTTCAATTCATCTTTAGTTTTCTGTTCGCTTTGTTGCTGAAAAACATCAGAGAACGTTTTTTGCTGAAC
Source organism: Paenibacillus sp. Marseille-Q9583 (assembly GCF_976954365.1). NCBI lineage: Bacteria > Bacillati > Bacillota > Bacilli > Caryophanales > Paenibacillaceae > Paenibacillus > Paenibacillus sp. Marseille-Q9583. The sequence goes on along the minus strand of NZ_CDRJTB010000037.1, from coordinate 4,623 downwards.
GGGTTTGTTAGCCCCTTCTGCATTCGGCATCTCACTCTTCAAGGGCCTATACCCCGGATTGATCTTCAAAGGTTATCTACCGCCCTCTTTATAAATGGCTTGCTGATCTATATTATACTTAATAATGTTCAAAACGATCTACAGGAAGTACGAATACAGTAGCTCCACCCACTTGTACCTCAACAGGAAGTGGCAAATACGAATCCGTTGTTCCACTCATCGGTGTTACCGGAGTGACTAACTGCTCACGCACTTTACAGCTGTTACGGATTACGGTCAATACAGATTCAATCTGACTGTCTTCTACCCCGATCATAAATGTCGTATTCCCTGCCCGTAGAAAGCCACCTGTACTTGCAAGTTTAGTAGCACGGAAATTGGCTTTGACTAGCTCACTGGACAACCGGTTACTGTCTTTATCCTGGATAATTGCAATGATCAACTTCATCTTCGCATTCCCTCCCAATATTTTTATGGTGTATTACTACTTAGAGCTACTCGTAGTAACCCTTACTTCATAAACACACGCCTAGTTATATGTTACTTCTCTTAGTATATTAGACAAAACACCTTAAAAACCCTTTAATACTCTCTCTTCAAGAGTTCTCACGATATCTTGTTCTACCATATGAATGGGGCGATTAGCATCCAGAACTACTATTCTTTCCGGATTGGCCTGGGCTAATAATTGATAGCCTTCACGAACCTTCTTATGAAAAGAAAGGCTCTCCAGATCCAGACGATTCACTTCCCGTTCTTGATTCGCGGCAATCCGTGACAACCCTATCTCTGGGTCTACATCCAGATAAAAGGTTAGATCCGGCATACGGTCCCCTATCGCAAAACGATTAATGCTCCATACCTCTTCTATTCCGAGTCCTCTCGCATGTCCTTGATAAACAAGGCTGCTGTCTACAAAGCGGTCACAGAGCACAGTAAGCCCCTCTCTAAGAGCTGGTTCAACGACTTCGGCGAGATGTTGGCTTCTTGATGCAGCGTATAGCAATGCCTCTGTACGTGCATCCATTGCTGTATGGGCAGGATCTAGAATAATGGAGCGAATCTTCTCGGCGATTTCAACGCCACCCGGCTCACGTGTAATTCGATAAGGCATGGACCGGTTCTGTAAATAGGCTGCTACTCTACCTAGTACCGTTGTTTTTCCGGAGCCCTCGCCCCCTTCTAATGTTATGAAGAAACCTTCTTTTCCCACTTATGCTTCTCCGCCCTTCTGAATGTTGTATACCTCAATACGCTGCAAGACCGGATCAGCACAAGCCTGAAATTTAGCGCCTCCTTTGGCTAAACCAGCCAGCCTTCTTTGGATCTGATCTGTGATCACTTCACCCGGATATAATACCGGGATGCCTGGTGGATAGGGAATAACCATCTCTGCCGCCACTCTACCCACGCAATGTTTAAGATCAATACTTTCAATCTCATTCGCTGACACCGGCTTCAATGAGAAGTGGACAGGATCTGAGATTTGTAAATGATGGAAATTGTTCCACGTGGAAATATTGCGAGCGCCTGATAAGTCGGGGGCGTTCGGTGATTCGGAAGACGGTTCCTCCGAATCTATTTCCCGCAGCGCCTGCAGCAAATGATCTGCATCTCCAGCCTTCGATGCAAGGCTGAACAGCAGCACTACGTGCCGGTCATCGCTCATCTCCGGCACGCAGCCCTTTGCCTCGAGCTTGCGCTGCAGCTCGAAGCCGCTCAGGACCCCGGTGGCGTCATAAATGACGACTTTGAAGGGGTCCTGTGTCACGTACGCCGCCATAGAATCAGGCGGCGTCGGGTGCAGCGGCTCTGCGGGCTGCACTAGTCCGTAGCGCGGCAGCTCCGCGAGCCCGCGCCGCAGGACGTCCACGGCGGCCAGCCCCGCCGTGAAGGTACCCTTGCCCCGGCTGTGCAACAGCCGCCGGGCAAGATCCAGCGACGCCATCATAGGATATGATGGGCTGGAGCTCTGCACCATGGCGAGCCGCTGCCGGAGCAAGGCGCGGTTGAGCCGCGGCCCTTGGACATGCAGCATAGCGCCCATGGTCATCGCTGTAAGCATCTTGTGCGTGGACTGCACGACGCCGTCCGCGCCACAAGCAAGTGCCCCGGCTGGCAGCGCCGGGTGCTGCCCGTAATGCGCCCCATGCGCCTCATCCACAAGCAGCGGTACACCGCTGTCGTGACAAATACGCGCGAGGGGCGCAAGATCACTACCCATGCCGTAATAATTCGGCATAGTAACAAGTACAGCTGCGGCCTCAGGATAGGCTGCAAGTGCAGCCTTAACAGCTTCTGCCGCCGGCGCCACTGCCAAGCCGCTGAGTGGATCAATCAGAGGCTCCAGAAAAACAGCACGTACTCCAGCCAACATCAGTCCATGAATGACTGACTTATGCACATTGCGTTGAACAATCATAATCATTCCAGGCTCGGGACAAGCGGTTAGAATAAGAGCCAGATTGCCGGCTGTGCTCCCTCCAACCAGAAAAAAGCTTTCCTCTGCTCCAAAGCAATCTGCTGCCAACTCTTGCGCTTCCTTGATAACTCCCTCAGGATGATGAAGATCATCCGTTCCGGAAATTTCCGTAACATCATACTTCATTACCTCATCTAAAAAGCCAGCGCCTTCAACGCCATCATATGCCTCTCCATTCTTATGACCTGGCACATGATATGATCTATTACCCATAATTCTATATTGTTCCAGCATTTCGTATATAGGCGCCCTACAACGTTGTAATTTATTCATATTAAATTCCTTCCCATAGGGTTCCTTCTATTTTAACGTAAATATTCGCAAACGCCTACGCTTCAGTGTAAAAGCGGCCCTTTGGACAACAAAACGGCTCCTCCCGCCTGAAGAACGAGGAAGCCGTGTATTGAATATCACTAATGCAGCCTTCGTATCTTTCATCCAGACCGCTCTCTTAATTGCATCATTTAACAGAGTTACTCTACTTAAGCGTTCTTTTGCAATCCAATCTTCTTCATCCGGCCGATAAAAAAACGGTACTTGGCATCTTCAGCCTCGGTACGTATCATCTCAGCCTCACATTCCTCACAAATAAAATGCGAGACAATCACAATACCTTCCTCTTTTACCTGTCCACAAATGATACAAGCTTGCCCGGTTTGCTGTTCCATAACCATCCCACCTTGACTCTTTTAAGAACAGTATGATACACCTTCTATCATTTTAAACCTTTTCATAGTTTTTTCATATCCTTCGTATCGTGCATTATATATATTCCGTTGCCGTTATATCGGTGAATTTTCGCCGCAGTTTAATAAAATACATCCAATCGCCGATATTAAGAACATACGAATTCACGAGGAGGTTAGACTATAATCTATGGAACCCACTACCAAAGGTGCAGCTACATTCTATCAATATAAACTAATTAAAAAAGTCAATCTAACGGCACGCCTGCTGCCTATTTATATTATGCTTCCCTTATTAGTCCTTGTGCTCGAAACCGCATTTCTTTCCTGGTGGAGCATTCTTTACATAATCATAGCAGCGCCTGTAGCATTCTGGGTTCAATATGTCATTTCACGCTCAGTTCTTTTAATCTCAGGACACCCCATTTCAAAAAGATGGTCTGTCTCATTTAAGCTGCCTTGGTTAGGGTTTATGCCTGATCAACATATTAGTTACCGTATATTCCGTAAAGTACAGCTACATAATTTCTATATCGGTCTTTGTATTGCAGCACTCTTTATTTTCTGGTCACCGCCAGCATTTACAGTATCACTGATCACTTGCCACTTATGGCTCCTACTGCCTCGTCTTTATACTCTGTTCAGACTGAATCGACAGGATCAGGGAGGTATGCTGAAATTCAATCGGACCGATGTATCCTATTACTCTCAATAAAATGCAGCAGTATTGCTCATATTATTTTCACGTATTAAAAAATAAACCGCCATCCTTAGGGATGGCGATTCTTTATTTCGTCTTAAGGCCTTTAATGGAGGTCTTCTTTTCTTTAGGAATCATCACTACAAAATAATCATCATGCACTGTTAAATGAACCGTTAACCCATCCTTCAGAAAAACACCCGAAGAATCACTATCATCATCTTCCTGTTCTGTCCATCCCCAGGCTTTAATAGCCTCCAAATAAGGATCCGGAATACCATTCTTCTCCTTTAATCCAGGTAAAGAATAACGTACATAATCCATAGCAACGTTAGTAGTAGTCTGGTCTGGTGAGTTTGCCTCATGGGGGACAGGGAAGCTTTTCTCATTCAGTGCACCCTCAAAAGTATCCCACTTAGGTTCTTTAGCCCCGCAACTTGCCAGTATTAAAGTTAAAATACAAGAAATCATTATTAACTTGAATATTTTTAATTGTTTCATGCCTTAAATCCTCCCTACCTCTACAATGCATCTAAAGACACAAGAAAATTCAAAGTTAGAATTTATGAGTAGTTCCTTCGTATTAAAGATCTGCTAACTATTAGCACTTTTCTATTATACTTGTATCCACCGCAGCGTCGGTAACAAAAATGTCATTCCACAGTAACCTATTCTACTGTTATTACTAGCCTTAAATACTTGCATAATAAAAAAGAAAAAAAGCCACTGCTGATATTATCAACAATGGCTTAATC
>NZ_CDRJTB010000036.1:0-62404 GCF_976954365.1 Paenibacillus sp. Marseille-Q9583 | reverse complement strand
TCAGATAGCTCCGTAGATCAGCAACAGCTAACGGAGTATCTGCTACCACATAAGCGCACAGGGATTGCTGCCCTTCTCCATCTTTTCGCGCCACAACAATAGCTTCCTCCACTTCAGGAAACCCGGTCAGCAACGTCTGGATTTCGCCCAGCTCAATCCGGTATCCTCGAATCTTCACCTGATCGTCCATCCGGCCCAAGTATTCGATGTTTCCGTCCGGCAGCCACCGTGCAAGGTCTCCTGTCTTGTACAACCGCTCACCGCTCTTAAACGGATGAGGAATAAACTTCTCCGCCGTCAGTTCCGGTCGGTTCAGGTATGCCCGTGCTACACCCGTTCCTCCAATGCATAGTTCTCCAGGCACACCAATCGGTACCACTTGAAGTTCACGATTAAGGATATAGACGTTATCCTTGGGCAACGGCCGGCCGATCGGGACACTGCTAGCTGTACTTCCTTGCTTCTCTTCCACTTTATGATACGTTGACCATATCGTAGTTTCCGTTGGCCCGTACACATTCCATACCGTGTTGTTTTTATGTATGTAATCCTTAGCCATCTCCACAGGCAGGGCTTCTCCACCGATAAGCATTTTCTTTTGTTGGATATCCAATTTCCGTAACATTCTAAAGGTGGACGGAGTGCCTTGCATCATCGTTACGTTCGCAATTACCGCCTGATCTACACTTTTTACCGAGTCAACGATTAAGATCTGTGCGCCTACAAGTAGCGGTGCAAACAACTCTACTCCAGCAGGGTCAAACGAAAGCGAGGTTGAACTAAGTACCGTATCTGAAGCTTCGATTGGGAGAACGTCAATCATATCCAGTAAATTATTTAGTACCGAAGCATGTTCGATGAGGACTCCCTTGGGTTTACCCGTCGATCCAGAAGTATAGATTGCATACACTAGGTTCTGCGGTGTCACTCCACTCACTGGGTTCTCCACGGCTTCCCTTGGAAAGTCAGTAGGCTCCTGGTCCAAATAATACACTGTTGCTTTATTTTCAGGCATGCCCCCCCCCAGTTTCTCCTGAGTGAATAGCACACGCACTTGCGTGTCCTCCATCATGTACGCGATGCGTTCCCGGGGGTACGCTGGATCCAGCGGCACATACGCTCCGCCTGCTTTCAACACCGCCAGCAGTCCCACCAGCATCTCTACCGACCGCTCCATGTAAATTCCGACTAGGTCGTCCGGTCCTACGCCTTGGCTTTGCAAGTAATGTGCCCACTGATTCGCTCGCTGGTTGAGTTCCCCGTACGACACGCGCTCCTCGCCATACACCACCGCTACCGCTTCCGGGTTCCGCCGCACCTGGTTCTCAAACTGCTCATGCAGGCACTGCTCTACGACCTCTACCTCCTGTCCTTGCCATTCAAACAGGATCTGCTGAGCCTCGTCTTTACTCAGCAGTTGCAGCTCTCCAATTCGTTGGTCTGGGTTTTCTGCAACCCCTCTCAATAATTCCGTCATGTGGCTCGCCATACGTTCCATACTTTCCCGAAGGAATAAATCTGTGCAATATTCTATAGTTCCGGTTAATCCCTCTTTACCTTCTATTAGAGATAAGGTTAGATCAAATTTCGACGTCTTTTCTTCTATCGCTATATCCACCTGTTCTAAGTTCTTAAAACCTACCCCTTCCTCCGATGCATGCTGTAGCACAAATATCACCTGAAACAGAGGAGAGTAACTCTGATCCCGCACCGGTTGTATCTCTTGCACTAGTTTCCCAAACGGTAAATCTTGATGAGCATACGCACCCAATGCTACTTCCCGTACGCGCTGGATGACCTCGGCGAATGTCGGTGATCCTGACAAGTCAGTGCGTATCACCAAGGTATTCGCAAATAGACCAATCAACCCTTCGATTTCCGAAAGGTTTCGATTAGCTACTGGTGTGCCTACCACAATATCTTCCTGTCCGGTATACCGGTACAACAAGGTTTGGAAAGCCCCTAACAACAGCATAAACAGAGATGCTCCCGCCATTTGGCTGACTGATTTCAGTTGTTGCGTCAGTTCTTTATTGATTTGAAATGAAACACTTGAACCTCGATAACTTTGGACCGCTGGACGTGGGTAATCGGTCGGTAGCCTTAAGACTGGAAGTTCCCCTTTTAGGCGTTCGTTCCAATAGGTCAGTAACCGTTTGAGTTCTCCCCCCTTTAGCCCTTCTCGTTGCCAAAGCGCATAATCTCCATATTGATAGGGTAATTCGGTTAAAGCGCTTTCCTTCCCTTCAACATAAGCCTCGTAAAGCGTAACTAATTCCCCTATCAATAAATTCGAAGACCAGCCATCTGAAATAATATGATGAATGCTGATCACTAGAATATTTTCATTTGGCGATAATTTCAAAACCTTCACACTAAACAGTGGATCTGTTCTCAAATCCAAAACTGTTCTCTCCTGCACATCCACCCACTGACGTACCCGGCTTTCCTGCTCTACGCCGCTGCAATCGGTCATATCCAAAACTTCTATCCGCGTTGGAATGACTTCATGTACGACCTGCATAGGCAATCCTTCGACCATCTGAAATGTGGTTCGTAGAATCTCATGTCGATCTATAATTTGTTCAACTGATTTATGAAGGACTAGTACATCTAACTGACCCACTAGCTTTGTAAGGGAAATTACATTATAGGTAGTATCCAAATGATTAAATTGGTCGAACAGCCATAGCGACTCTTGTCCGTAGGATATAGGGTATAAAGCTCTACCTGCGTTTCTGACCAGCTTCGCGCCTTCCCGTTTTTTCTTCAGCAGTAATGCAAGTTGGCCCTTCTTCTCCTCACTTAATACATCAAGTACACTCTCTACTTTTTTGGGAAGTCGAGTCAAGGATTTATCCGAGACCAAGGTTAAAATATCCTCTAATGAAATTCCTGTAGTCGAAGTACCATATGCAGGGAGACTCACTAGTTCAGCCTTCAAATCGGACCACTTCTCAATGTAATCTTTAACATACTGGCTGATTGTAATAATGCCACTAACTTTACTTACCAATTGAGTACTATCTATACTTGGGCAAAGACTCTCCGGGCCGAAAGGTAAATGAGACCGATTGTGGGCAATAAACAATATATTTTTAGGAACAGCCTTGAGAACTGCAGATAGAGTTTCATACGTCTCATCATCCGAAACCAATACCCATGTAGGATTCAGTTCTATAATCTGGTTTTGTATATAAGAATGTATACCATCTGCCACAAAATACACATCTACTCCATTTAAATGGACAATGTCTACATAATTATTTGGGAAGGATTTCAGACTCTTTCTTTTCAATTCGTTCGGATATATTTCAAAGAATTTTTTTTCGAATTTGACAGGTATAATTACATAGCAATTGTGACCCTTGGCTGCCATGTTCTCCATCAGCATTCGACTTGCTTTATAAGCCTCGTTAGATGGCGAAAAATAATCAAGTGATTGTATCAATAAAAAATTCATTCTATCTCTCCTTATTTGATTTTTAAATTCTCTAAAATATCATTCGAAATAGATCGATATGCAAAATAAAATGCTCATCTACAATTACCAAAAAAATTTATCAGAACTAAAGTAGCCCTATATTCAAAATCCCTATTTCCCCCTAAATATATCCTTTTTCACTCTTTCGACATATACTGGGCACTTACCTTCACTTTCAACAAATATATCCACGTTAATCTTGTAAATCACATATTCATGTCCTTTATCCAGCGTAACATGTTTAAACAAATAATAAGGATACAGAAATGCCTAGTCCTTTTAGCTGCAAAACGGTCAAATTGGTCTCTTTTCGTATTATAGGTCAGCCAGAGACTTCTGTTTGGCCCATTTTTACAGGTGTTTTAAGAAGGCGGTGGCCGGGAGAACGAGTGCTCTTTTGGGGAGTTTCCCCGTCAAAAAAACTGTTCTCCTACTATCCCCAATGACTATGTTTGAGCTGGTAGGGGCAACAGATCCATCATCACAAGCAAAGCTATGGGTTTGGAACCTTCGTAGAAGTGTCGGCAAATATGATTTAGGAGGTTATAATGGAACCTATAGTGGAAGTCGATGTAGCCAAAGGATTCAGTGTCGTACAATCTTTTTAAAGCGGAACGAGCCTTGGAGGAAGGCAATAAGCATCTCGCATGAGAAAAGTGGATTTGAACAATTGGGTAGGCTACTGACAGAATTGCAGACACAGACAGCAGATTCCCCAGTTGAACGTATTTCTTCGTTAATCCCTTAAAGGCCAAGCGAACGAAAGACACCCAATTAAGAAAGGCGAAGACGGATGCGGCAGATGCTTGGCATTTAGCTGATATGTATTATCGGAGAGATGTTCATCCGCTCCGGACTTGGGAGGAGGAACATACGGAGCTTCAGCATGTAACGAGGCAGCGTGAGTTTGTAATGGAGATGTTTGTGCAAGCGAAGTTAAACATGAGGAGCTTGATGGATCATTTTTTCCAAAATATGAGAATGTTTTTGGTAATCTATTCTCGGTGACGTCTCTCCATGCGCTGGGCAGTCCTGGAAGATCAGGGGAAGAACCTTCATGTGGTTATCCAAATATGCAGGGAAATCACATTCTAAGGAGTAGGCAGAAGCAAAAACAGAACATCTTAGGGAAGTATTGTCCCGCTGGAGTAAAGAGCCAAGAAATCTCGCGTAAACCTCTGTTTTATGCAATATGTTAGACTTATTTCTTGCATTTACAGAACAAATGAGCGTATTGGAGAAGCTGATGGAAGAAATGGCAACGCATCTTCCAGAGGTTGAACTCGTGATGAGTATACCGGGAATCGGGGATAAGCTGGCAGCCGCAATTGTCGCAGAAATCGGAGATGTTCCAGTTTAAAGAAGCTAAACAACTGGTGGTTTTTGCGGATTAGATCCTGACGTATTCAGCTCGGGCGAATCACAGCGACCATCTCCAAAATTACCAAACGAGGCTCTAAGAGACTTCGTCGAGCGTTATATTTAGCCATACAGTGTGGTATTCAAGGAAGAACCAACCCTAGAGTTCAAGATTACTATGAGAAAAAAAGAAATAAGGGCAAGCCCTACAAGGTGATCTTGATCGCCTGCGCCAACAAGCTACTCCATCACGTATACGCCATCCTTAGTAAGCAGCAGCCCTTACAAATATAGCAATTTGAAAGCACAAGCTGTTTGACAGCTATCACGAGCAGAAAAATTTTGTGATTCAGCTTCGCGATAGTACGACCTTCCAAAATCCGTATTTAAAAAAATACCCATTTACAGGAAGCATTGAACAGATTTTATTTATCAATTCAAAAGAAAAGGGCACTTTTCCAGAAGGGAAGTGATCCTAAAAAATCCGAAAGAAAACATCGTCATTCTCGCCATGATTTTGTATTGGCATTCTACAGAGCAAATTGCAGAGATCTTTAAAAGCAGTGTCTTCTTCCAATGGATTCAGCAGCACCTCAACATTCCAAAAAGTTTAGAATGATGCCGAATACAGCATAGCTCCGGCGCAGTTCCTTGCACAGTTCCCAGCCATCCATATTCGGCATCATGACATCAATAACCGCCAGATCCACCCCATTATTCTCAAGGAGCCCAAGCGCCTCTACGCCATCGGAAGCACCGTATATCTCACCCATGCCTTCAGCCTTCAAAAAGACTTCCACCAATTCGCGGATGTGCGGATCGTCGTCCACTACCAGAATTTTGGCCACTTCCCGCTGAACCCTCCTTTTCACCGCCGCCCGGAAGCACCGGTGTATTGAGCTGCAGCTGCTGGTCGGCGAATTCCCGGTACAGCTCATGCTCCCGCAGTAATTCTTCATGTGTTCCTCTGCCGGTAATTCGGCCCTTCTCCATAAAGATAATCTGATCCGCATTCACAACAGTAGCCAGCCGGTGCGCAATGACAATCGTCGTCCGGCCCTTCATCAGGTTGGACAAGGCTTTCTGCACCACTAACCCTATATGAGCAATACACACAACACCGTTCCTTTAGGTGCATTTATTAACACTTGCTGAGTTCGAGCAACTATTTACTCTGCTAACTTCGCAACTATAGTGGAAGATTTTGGTTTATACATACTATTTTCATAATTCGGTTAATCAACAGATGTGGATTTTATTATACAATCCACATCTAGGCTGTATTGTTCATAATTAATTATTTCTATCATGCGCAGAGAACGCATCTTTTGAGGTGATTTCCTTCTCTTGAATACCTTTCTAGCCCTATATATTTCAAAATTCTCTTTTTAAACATTTCTCTGCGTTCTTACTGAAAAGCAAAAGCAAGCCTTTTTAGAAATACTTATCTCGCATGTATGTTCTTGTTCATTACGAAGGTAATTATCACCGAGTGCTTTGATGCATATCGTCTATACTTACTTTTAGATTCGTACTCTTAACGACATATTCCATCGTTAAAGGGCGCTTAATTTTAAAGCTACGAAATCATCCCACTATGGAATTAAAAGATGTTAGAACTCGACGTAACACCAGCCGCTTTCAACGTTGTTAATTATCATCCCAACTTCTCCTTAAATTCAATTGAAATGAAAAGAGTAGGGAACCTATAAAATTTATCATCTTAATATGAATAAAGTACAGAATCTCGGGTTGAAAAAATCTCTGAGTATTTTGGAATGAAGATCACTAATTAGCCCTATGAACAGAAGCAAATAAAATTCATTATAGGGAGGAAGTAACTTGTGCGGAACCAGAAATTGGTCTAACAGAGCAAACATTTGAAACGTTTTGTAAAACTATCTATATTAGTTATCTTTGCGCTGTTTGTGTCATTTACTCCACTGCCTGGCCTGAGTTATTACGTCGTACTATCAACGCCGCCACAGATTAGAAAATGTCAATGTTAGTAATTATACTTTAATTATTAAGTGAGTAATCACAAGATGGTTGATTGAAGCTCTTCATTTAAAATTTCAACTATTTTATTGTTTTTCCCCATAATTCCGACTCGTGGAATGTGTTTTCGTGCTTCTTCGTCACTTAAAATAACATAAGACATAATAATAATTGTATCATCAATTTGTACTAATCTAGCCGCTGCACCGTTTAAACATATAATCCCTGATCCAGGAGCACCCTCTATTATATAAGTTTCAAAACGTGCACCATTGTTGTTATTAACTATTTGGACTTTTTCATTAGGTAACATATCAAGAGCATTGAGGATATTTTTGTCAATTGTAATACTTCCCACATAGTTAAGATTCGCTTCTGTGACTATTGCTTTATGAATCTTAGATTTTAGAAGTGTTCTAAACATAGCATACGCCCTCCCTTTTTTGGAAAATTTTAATGACTGCATATGTAGTAAAACTCCTTATCATTTTCAACTTATATATTATACTTTGTCAATATTTTTATTTTTTCAAGTAAATCAACAAAAACGCATTAAGATCGAGAAGAATACAACCAAAAGAACATAGATGAATGAGTTACTTAAGACATCACACTGGCAAGAAATTATGATATGTTTAGAGAGGTGATGATGTTATACGAGCTGCTTTCGTGAACCTCTATCAAGAAAGTAGTTTTGTTGTATTTGTTTGAATCTCGTTCCAAACTGAACTGGAAGAACGTAGCCTAGAGAACCGTGAATTCGTTTGCAGTTATAAAAATTCAATGAATTGGAGATCGCAACATAAGCTTGTTTCTTCGTTCTCAGTTGAGCACAATACACAAACTCTTTTTTTTGGCAGACCGTGTAAAGATTCAATACAAACCTTATCATAGCAATTACCTTTCCGAATTATGCTTGCCTTGATTCGATACTCTGTTCTGCTCTTTCTCTCTCAGTGTTCGAGCTTTCTGATTTTCCAGGACTAGAAACAGGCTTGCTTGGAACTGCCGGTACTTGCGCAGCCGTTGGTGCAGTGTTTTAGCAGGGATATACAGCTCCTGAGCCGATTCTGCTACCGTCTTGGTCTACTCTTGAATGTATATTACACCTGTTTTTATTTTTTCGTTGTAGCTATTTAGTCTTCCACTCATGTGGCACCACGTTAATTTCATTATCTCCAGTCTATTAACGGGTGTCCTCGATCAATACTAACAGCAGAAACACTGTTAACAGTATAAAAAGTTATCAGATACTCAATCCTGAGTGCCTTTTCGAACGTGAGCCTGAACAAGTAATTGGTCGTTGGGAAAGGAATCCACCCAAAATGGAGTATTTTGAGTTTCCGCTAGACTGCAAGCCAGTGCGTCATAAACAAAAAATAGAAACAACCTTCTATTTGTTTCCTTTTGCAACACTTCTTGTTACTGCCTATACACCTTTTCGCAGGGACAAGCGTTCATTGTGTTTCTTGGCTCAAAGCTCGGCAAGGAAAGGGAATATAACGATATTTATAGAATAGAGAAAATATATTTATTATACTTTAACTGTCACCTTATCAAAGGCGGCAACCCTCATTTCTATGAGTATTTCTATAACCTTTTTATTTTAGAAACCACAAGAAGGATACTTTATGGAAAACGACGCCCCCCCCAAGATTGGGAACAAGGAACTGACAAATCAATAGAAATGGCTATATTTATGAGCTTAATCGGATTTAGTTCTGAAATCTGTAAATATACTTTGCCGGTTTTCATTCTCAAAAGCAAAGTACGTTATTAAATGCTTTTCACCAACAATTTAAATCTGAGGTTTGGTTTTAAATAAGGGCTGGCAAATCACTCCTCCTCTTATTCAAATTTTCGATTTTATAATAACTCAAACCCATTAAGATGGAAGCAAGAAAAAGATTAGGGAAAACAAACACAAAGGGCTTGAACAAAACATGGTAAGGAAACAATTAGCCATCTCACAGATTACTTAATATAAGATCACATCTTGCCAATGAATGTACTAGACATAATTTTCACACTAACAATGTAATTTAAAAGACAGGCGAGGCCATCAATTCACAGAATTAGGAAGGCGCGTCGCTGTAGAAGAAAACCTATGTAAAGATTAGATGAGGTGACCCACACTCTTGTGCTACTTATGCAGGCCGTGTAAATGAAAATTAGTCCACCAAGTTATTTTGATGCAAGAGCTCTGCTTCCAACGTATAAGGTACATTGAAGTTTTTTTCTTTGTAACTTACTAGTGCTTGATCTGACATGTGAAGCAAGTCTTCTCTAAAATAGGTTGAATAGACTTTATACCACATTTATTCTATTGTGCTTAGCATATTGCTAGTTCAGATAAAAATACTTTATTACAGGTATTAAATAAGTGCTGTAGTATAGTTGCCGTCAAACATAAGAAAGAAAAAAAATGATATTCTCCGGCAGGTGGTATTCTTTCCCCTCACTGCTGATTCAAGACGTCAATGGTCCTGGTGTTCGCCAGCTTACAAGGATACTTCAACTACTGAGGTTACAACCCGTCTATTGGCCAACAACCGTTAGAATTTTAGAAGCTCAGGATCTGACATTCAACACCTCATTTGTTTGAACTTAAAGGTCGTGGGTATAATCAAATAACTTTATGGAGTTGAATTATATTGGAAATCATCGCTTTGAAACTACCAGAGATTATACCAACAAATGTTTACCAGCTCTTCCTTACTAGAATCGGGAAAGAAAAGAAGACTCGAATCCTGAAATATCAACACATTCGGAGTGCATACCATTCCTTATTTGGCGAATTACTTGTGCGTGCGATTATATGCCATAACACCTCTATAAATAACCCCGAAATTGATTTCATTGTTGGCCGGTATGGCAAGCCATTTCTAAAGAATTATCCTAATTTCTCATTTAATATATCCCATTCTGGACATTGGGTGGTATTGATTTGGAATAATCAAAAGGTCGCATTGGGGATCGATGTGGAAGAGATCAAGTTGATAGACTTGAAAATTGCGGAGACTTTTTTTCATAGAACAGAATATCTTGATCTGTTGTCCAAACAAGGGATCGAACAGACGGAGTATTTTTTTCAGCTTTGGACATTGAAAGAAAGCTACATTAAAGCCGTTGGAAAGGGACTGGCCATTCCCTTAGATAATTTTTCTTTCCATTGTAGTGGGACTAAAATTTTGAATTCTCCTGAAACGAGAGGCTATTACTTCAAGTCTTACCGAATTGATGCTGGACATTATATATCCGCTTGCTCTAATACCGACACCTTGCCCGAAAATATAAAATTCATGAAATATGAAGATTTATGCGGATTCTTTTTCAATCAGTCAAAATCCCTAAATTGAGTAGTATGCTTGACAATAATTCCTCTAATTTATAACTGAATATTTTTGTGTGTTTCTTAATCCGCTTACACAGTGACATAGTCAACTTTCATTTGACCCTTAAAATTGTTATACATAGAGCTTGTATCCCTCTATTCCCCCTTATGTCCACGCCTCCAACCGACCACTGCAATTGCAAGGGCCCGTTTAATAAACACAAATCGTCCTCCTTGATACCTTTAATAATTTTCCGTCAACATTTCGTCAACAAAGCTAAAACGGTATCATTAGCGTCAGTTTCTTTATTGAAAATAAAAAAGCAAAAAACCCTTGAATCATCAAGGGTCTTTGCTCATTTAAATGTTATGCGGTAGAGAGGACTCGAACCTCCACGGGTATACACCCACTACCCCCTCAAGATAGCGTGTCTGCCATTCCACCACTACCGCGCGGTGAGATAAAACATAAAACTTTGTTTGAGGTCAACATTCATTATTATAAATGTACTTCCCCAAAATGTAAAGGCGTTGATTTAAGAATTTTCGTCGGCCCATTTCTGCTTACGATATTCAGTGAATGCTAGGTATTCTTTAATGAATTCCTTTTCCTCTGGAAGCAATTTATTCGTTCGATCTTCATTCAACTTCACTTCTCCGAAATCATAGTACTCATTGCTCTCTTTCAATATTTCAGATGTATTTCTACCTAAAATAAGCCAGTCCAGACTTACATGAAAAAAAGCGCCGATCTCAATTAATTTATGTGTTCCCGGAGTAGATTTGCCCCGCTTCCAATCTCCCATATTACCTGTGCTTATATTTAACTGCTCGCAGAATGATTTCTTGGTGAGACCTTTTTGCTTAATTAAGTACTCTATACGTTCGTATATGGTCTGCATCCGTAAACCGCCCTTCACAAAAAAATAAAAAAAGACTTATTTAAGTAATTACCTATTGCAAAATAACGCAAAAAAGTATATAATTGGTGTTACTATGTATTATCCGATTATATCATATGGCTAGAGTGACGATAAGAGGCGACTCAGGTGACAAGTGTCTGATGTAATGCCGTCTGACCCCCTTAATTAACATGTCATCCCGAAGGATCTCTAGGAGGGAGCGGTGACTTTTGTCAAAATGCTTATCATCTTCCATTATCCATTCACTTGAATATCTGCCGCACAATGCAGTGGTCATTAACAGCCACGGAGTTATCCAGTTCACCAACAGGAAGTGGAAGGCATTTAGTCATGAATATGGCCTCTCCCCTCACAAACAATGGATTGGAGCTTATTATTCGGAGCTTCTGCAAGATGTGATCGTCGATTCCGATCAATGGGTCAAGCTTTATGATTCGGTGAAAATTATACTCCGCAGAGAGCATCAGATTTATACCTCTGAGTTCATCATACAAACCGCCTATAAAGGGACGCGAATCTTTCGTTTGGAAATCTATCCGCTGCTCACTGATTATTACCTAGAAGCTGCTTTTATAATTTCTCTATATGATTTGGGTGTATTTATAGAAGGGACTAAGATGTCGGGGATCACAAGCATCTGTTCGACATGTCAGCCAACACAAGAGTTAATCCCCATCTGCGCTTCCTGCAAATCCATTCGAAATTCTAAGGATGAATGGATCAACATTGAACATTTTTTAAAACATCAGCTTTCTCTGCAATTCACCCATGATATTTGCCCAGACTGTGTCAGACAGCTCTATCCCCAATATGCAAGAGCCTTCAAGAACTAATCAACTTGTCTAACTCTATAAAAAAAAGTAAGAAAACCTCTGCGAAGCAAAGGATTTCTTACTTTTTTTTTGTATGCGGTAGAGAGGACTCGAACCTCCACGGGTATACACCCACTACCCCCTCAAGATAGCGTGTCTGCCATTCCACCACTACCGCATAATATGACCCGTATGGGATTCGAACCCATGTTACCTCCGTGAAAGGGAGGTGTCTTAACCCCTTGACCAACGGGCCTTAGCAAGATTGTCTTAACGTGACAACAAAAATTATGATACCAGAAATATAAGGACATGGCAAGCACTTTTTTTCATACCACTCAGCCTGTAGCATTCTTCGATTCTTCAATCATCTCTATATCCCAATCACGTCTAATCCTTGCCTTGATCTCCTCATATTGTTCCCTGGAGTCGCTGTGTATCTCATGAACATAAAGAAGCTTCCTTCTAGAACCATGATCCTCGTAATGAATAAGTTCAATAGAAAAATTCACGCCGCAAGACCGTTATAATAAGACATATCCCCTTGATGTGTAAACGAAAGGATAGCGGTCTCGTAAGAACGAGGGATATTTAAGAGGCTGCTAGATTTGATATAACATTTGTCTCAATTGTTACATACAAAAAAAAGCTTATTCCCAACCGATAAACGGAAGGAGAATAGGCTGTAAGCTGTTCACATTTTCCCTTTTAATTCTAATTCTTTAATCTGCATCATATGGTGTCGGTCATGCGATATAAAATCCTTTAAATAGGACTCAAAGGAAAACCTTCCGTCAACATATTTTCCCGAGTATTTCCCCTCTTCAAGGCTACTTATACAATCTAATAGTAAGTTACGATACTTCATAGTCAATTCTATTAATTCATCTTTGGTTTTTGTCTTACCATATGTAACAGCATCATTATTGAATTGATCGTAATCAATAAGTTGCAGTGTTATCGCTTTATCACATGCTATCGGTTCTATCGTCGATTCATAGAAGTATTTATCC
This sequence comes from Paenibacillus sp. Marseille-Q9583, assembly GCF_976954365.1. Classification (NCBI taxonomy): domain Bacteria; kingdom Bacillati; phylum Bacillota; class Bacilli; order Caryophanales; family Paenibacillaceae; genus Paenibacillus; species Paenibacillus sp. Marseille-Q9583. Next base: position 49,481 of record NZ_CDRJTB010000036.1, on the reverse strand, counting down.
CATAACATAATATGACTAACAACATCATGAATTGTCCATTTTCCTTCAGCGATGGGTGTTTTCCAATCTAAATCAATAATTTCTAGAACAAATCCATTCCATTCCTTAAACTGATTTAGCAAGTCTGATCTGTTATTCATTGGCACATCTCCTTTTTTTAGTAATCATCTTAACAGCATTTATTAATACTCTCTCGATACATATTCTCAATAGCAAACTGTTATATGGGTACTCTCACAGTTTTTTTGAAAGCTCTATTAATGCATTTTTTGCCGTATTACTTACATTTTGATTATGGTGAATTTCAAACTTAATAAAAATTGGAACATATCGTTTATTATAAGTATTACTTAATGTGTATAGAGCATCTGCAAGAAATTCAGGATCAATTTCTTCTATATGGTCCGCCAAATAATCCAAATTGCTTTTTGAGTAGTCATTTAGTAATTGATTAATATCCTGGTTGATTTCTTTACTATGATTAAAGAGTAGATGTTTTTCAAGGAGCAAGATAATATCATCAAAGTACGGCAAATCATAGCCGAAATATGGATCCAAGTACCTGTCCAAACAAAATAATAGACTTCTCTTTTCAGAAACATCTTTACGATTCAAAAAATCGTTGATTGCAGTCACTCCTGTAATTATGATATCTCTATGTTTCTGCGTATAAGTTACATAACTACCATCTCGTTCACCCAAAAAAAACACCTCTTTTCTAACTTATCCAGTTAAATACCCCTATTTCATTATCGGTATATTCTTCTATATGTTTATAAATACGTTTCATATCCATTAACTCCTAGAGAAACAAATTTAGGTTGAATCATGTCTCTATTTTTTATATATGTAATCGATAAATCCTTGTCGTATCCATTCACCTTCAAACTTTCTTTCCAGTACTCGATCTTCTTTGTATATTAACTGCAAATCATCAAACATAGAATCTGCTTCATGATAATCATAATAAGAGTGTATTACTAATTCATCATCTTCCATTTGTTCAAACTGATTATCCCCCAAATCAACTCCATCGCCGACTCTAAAATCCTTTAGGGTTAAAAAATTCACAAATAATAATCCATTAGGTTTTAGAACTCGTTTCATTTCATTTATCGCTTTTTTCACATCTTGTTTTCTCATATGAAAAATAGAGTTATACGAATACACAAAACTCATCGACTCAGCACTTATCGCCAACTGTCTCATGTCGCCTTGTTGTATATTTAGATTCTGTCCTCTTTCAGTTGCGAACTGATTAGCTCTTTCAATTTGTTCGACATTCATCTCAATTCCGTTTGTACTGTATCCATAATTCGCAAACAAACTTAATGGAGGTGAATCCCCTCCCGCCCCACAATCTAATATTGTTTTCTCCATACCACTTTCATTGCATAATGCCAAAAATCTGTACAAGGGTATTTGCTTAAACAGTTCCATGTTGATTCCACTCCTTTGACTTATATGATTTTCCGTCTTAAATGTTTTTTATAGATTGTTAATACAAATTCTTTCTCTACAAAACCATCATCATATCCTTCTATTGGTAGGCCATTATGTAACGGTGAATTTATAAAATCTTCTAAAACTTCTCTTTTATCTCCCGTATATTGAATCGAGCAAGCAAATGGTAGTTCTTTGTTTACATCTGATATTAAGTTGAATCTCAACTGGCTAGCCATTAGATCAAACCACAGGTAAAAGATCATACCATTAGCTGAATTTGATCTACCGATCTGTTCTTGTCTATTTTCAATTACTTTATTTATAAAATTGTCAAAATCATCAATTAAATTTTCTTTCGCCAAGTCAGGTTGAATTGTAATTCTCCACATATTTGTCTCAATTTCTTTTTGAATATCAGATTCTGATGACCCAATGTATATTTGATCTGTAATTATTTCTTCTAGATTTTCAAAGTACTCATCTTTGTTCATGTAATGCACTCCTTATATTCACGAGTTCTCATCAATGAGATCCCATCTTGGCAAACACAGAGCAATAGCAACGAGCAGAAATGTTATAATGTCTCTTTAATAACTTTCTCGTACTCATCCCATTTAAAATAAAAAGGCCCAACATCAATAGTTTTATTGCTGGGTTCCAGTTTGAAATCTCTCCATATGATAAGATCCTCTTCTTTCTCAATAAATACGGATATAAAGCCACACTCTTCATCTCCACACCAAGGGCAGACTAATATTGGGTATCTGTAGTACATATATTCATGCATTTGGTTTAATAAAAAATAGTTAATCATTTTCCTTTGATGCTCTTCACTGCCCCACCCAAGGGACGGAACCATATCATGCCTTTTCAGCATTTGATAAAGAGACCTGCCATCAATTATTATGTCAGCAAATTCGGTATTTTTATTTCCTTCTTGATCCGGATCAAAGCGATCATATCTACTTGAAGGTTTAGTTTGTAATTGATTTATAGTTTTCATGTTCCCTCCTTTATATGAATGCTGTGTTAGCCGATGTAACTGACTTCTTGAGACTGATTCATTAACATTCGCTCTTCTCACTCCATTCACCTTCCAAAATATAGAATATGCTCATAGTGATCACTGATAATTCAGATTAAAAAAGACAAATCACATTCGCGTGATCTGCCCCCGGCACTTCCTCAATTCCATATATATCACATTTAGCAACCGAAAATAATTTTACGTAACAAAAAAAGAGCCCCCATAATGGAAGCTCTTCTTATGTAATTCAGAACGGAGAGAGTGGGATTCGAACCCACGCACCGCTTACGCAGTCTAACCCCTTAGCAGAGGGTCCCCTTATAGCCACTTGGGTATCTCTCCATAAAAATGGCTCCCCGAACAGGACTCGAACCTGTGACAACTCGATTAACAGTCGAGTGCTCTACCAACTGAGCTATCAGGGAACATTAGAAGTAAATTAGAAGTGAACATGAATTAATTTATCATGATTTCAAGGTCTAGTCAAGCAGGTAAAATAATTTTTGTGATCGTTTTCAAATTCAAGCATTATTTCTGCCTGTAGCTAGATTTAAGAGGGGATTACTCCCCCTATAGTTTATACGTAACACCATTCCCCGTCTTCCGGAAGCTGTACTCGATCCTGTAGCTCCTCCTTCTCCAAGTGAGCTTTTAGCTTATCGCGGGTAACTAGGCAATGGTTGATGGCGTCCATGTGTACAGCAATCACCTTAGTAGAAGAAGTATATTCGCATAAATCTACGACATCCTGCTCATTCATTGTGATATGACCTCCGGTTAAAAACTGCGCTCCACCGGCATTAACGATCGTCGCCTCAGGTTTAAATACATCGAGCGCAATCTTCACCTCATCACACCAAATCGTGTCTCCTGCCAAATACACAACTGGTTCGTTTTCCGCCTGAAAGACAAACCCGGATACCTTCCCCATCAGCTTGCCAATCTCTCCGGTTCCATGCTGTCCACCGGTACGTGTTATAGTTACTCCTTGGAATGTCAGCTCATCGGTGATTTCCGAGACGTTCTCAAATCCCTGCTCTACTAGGGTATCCCTGTCTCCCTCCTGACATAATAGCGGTAGATCATGCGGCAACAAAGAAATCGCAGCGGCATCCCAATGATCTGGATGAAGATGCGTGACTATTATTGCATTAGGATTCAGCCATTTGTCTACTGATCCAGGTAACGATACAAGCGGATTCCGACGGTCATTTTCCGTATTAAAAATGGGAGGATTAGCGCCCTGCTCACTCAACATAGGATCGATCAGAAATGTACTTCCCCCATACTCCATCCATAGGGTCGCGTTGCGAATATGCTGTATTTTCATCGTAAGCCCTTCTTTCTTTCAGATATCTTCTGCTACAATTAATTATAGTTGGACCTTGAAACAGAATACATTGAGATTGGAAAGAGATTGGCCTGTTCTACTTTCACGCAGAAAGGATTTTAAATAATGACGAGTTCTTATTCCATAGATGATGTGGATTTTCGCATCCTACAGCTTCTAATTGATGATTCCACGATCAGTCACAGAGACATTGGGCAGCAAGTGCATATGACAGGCCAAGCTGTGGGCGCACGTATTCGCAAAATGCAGGACACCGGAGTGATTGAAGGCTACACCGTCCGCTGGAATCCAGATAAAGTGGGCGAGATGATCCATGTCTTTATAACAGTTTTTCTAGGTTCGAATACGGTACATCCAGCCTTTCAGACATTCGCAAAGCAGCATGACAGCGTTAAAGAAATGCATCGCGTCAGTGGAGAAGGCTGCTATTGGATACGTGTTCGTACGGGAAGCCAAGAGGATTTGAATAACTTTCTCGACGAGCTGCTGAAGTTCGGAAATTACAGAGTCAATCTATCAATGGGAAAGCTGAAATAAGGCTGTATCGCGTAGGAGGCCGCTATCGGATCAGTTGACCTTATATGCAAAAACGCAGAGCAACAATTCTCCAATAATCGGAGAACCGCTGCTCTGCTGTCTTATTACATATGAAATGTTATAGCTTCTACCACCAACGCTAATTCAATAATTTAGCTGTTCTAAGCAAACGAACTAGAATTACAGCTGCCTCTGCACGGCTAGTATCACTGCCAGGCGCAAAGCTATCTGCCGATTGGCCTTTCATGATTCCTTTTGCTGTCAAGACATTCACAGCCACTTTAGCCCAAGAAGAAATAGCAGATGAATCTGTAAATACATTTGTCGCAGGTTTAGCTCCAGATTCTCCAGATTCTCCAGCTCCAAGGTTCAACAGCTTCAGTGCTCTAGCTGCCATAACAGCCATTTGCTCCCGTGTAATAGGGGCGTTCGGACGGAAGGTTCCATCCTCATAGCCTTGAACCAGTCCTAAGGCTGCCGCAGCTCTGGCGTCTGCAGCATACCATGATAAATCAGACACATCACTAAAGGTCTTCGTTGTGTTCGCAGCGGCTAGGCCTAAAGAGCGCATTAGCATAGCTGCGAATTCAGCACGACTAACGGAATTCTGAGGTGCAAAGTTATCTTTGGATTGTCCGGTCAAGATCAGTCGACTGGCAAGCGTTTCGATCTCGTTCTTTGCCCAGTGTGAAGAAATATCTCCAAAAGTTACAGGGTGTTGTGCAGCGACGAATATCCCGCTAGCACTGCTGCTCTTAACAGTAACCTTGGTCATCCCACCTAGGATCTCGAATAATGCAGGTACATAACGGAAAGAACCCGTCTGCTCATCGTAAATAAGGACTACTCCCGTCTTTGCAACCAGTGCTCCTTCCATCATAAATGTACGATCTACATACGTAGTGCCGAACCCATTAGCAGGTACAGTGTTTTTGCCATCTGTGACCTTTAAGGTGACACTTGCAGGAGTTCCTTGCACCTTAAAACCTTGCTGCTCAGCCTTGGCAAGCAGTTGTTCCAATCCTTTTCCGCTTAGCGGATTGAGTTGGAACTCTAAAGTGCCTGCCGGCATTTGTGCAGCTTTCAGCACGCTCTCCACGAGTCCTAACGGGAAGCGATAGCTCATATCGCCACCGGCAATGACAAGCACCGCATTCGGGCTAAGTGCTGCTGCATTGCGTAAAGCTTCTGCGCTAAAGCGAGCTATACCATCTCCGTTAGCTGAGATTTCGATAAGAGCTTGCCCAGCAGTCGCCTTAGCTTTTAGCTGCGCATCATGATTACCAGCTGGTGTTGGCGTTGGTGTAGCGACAGGTGCAACAGGATTTGCTGACCCCGCCGGATCAGGGGTACTCGTTGGTTCAGTCGGATCCACCGGATTCGTCCCACCATTAGGTAACACCACCTCAACTATATATACCCTCTTATCATTGCCAACAGTTACCGTGAAGTCTGTGCTTCCCGCTTTAACTCCATGAATACTGTTGTTTGTAAAAGTAGCAATGTCACTGCTCATAAAATTAAGTGTAGCTTGTGTAGTAATATCCGCTCCTTCTTTGTCTAACACCTGAAGAATAGCCGACTTTCCTTGTTCCAGTACAACAGGTCCGCTCTGTCCATCTGCTAGCTTGATGGAGAAAGGTTTAACAGCTGTGGCTATTCCTTGGTTCTGTTCAATGATGCTAAATTCAGGAGATGCATTGGACAGGAGGTTCATCCGTTCACCACGAATAATCAAGTTGTCGACGAGCAGATTACCTTTCAAATTTTTCGTTACTTCTATACCACTAGTACCTGCACCGTCTAATACATTATTCGTCAGAACAACTCCATCAATCGTCGTGAGGGCATTTCCCTCCAGATTACCGTGGGCAATCAGGCCAGAATAGGTGCTATCGAGCGCTGTATTGTTACGGATGAGCACTTTTCCTTTTAGGTCGCTCTCACCAGCGTACAGCCATAATGCACCGAGGTTTACCCCGTAGCCCGAATCATAACTACCTGTGCGAAGCAATGTATTCCGCTCAACGATAGTCGTTCCTTGGAACGGTTCTGCGGAGAAGCGGGTAGATACAGCGATCCCGGCTCCGTTAGTCACAGTATCTTTTACCACGTTATCTTGAACTTTGTTATCCTTACCACCGAAGACCACAATGTTATCGGCCAACCATGGCAGTGAGACGTTATTAAAACGAGCCGTATTGTTATAGCTAAATGTCCGTTCCGCGCCATTCACTTCATTCAATTTGGCATCTGTGAACGACCACATCGCAATACCATCATCCCCTGGATAGCGGATGTCACTTTGTTCCATCATGCTGTTGCCAGTGCCTACGGCAAAGTTAATTCCGTCCGCCATCAGATTGCGGATTCGAAGACCTGCCATATACAGACCATTCGTGCGAGCCTTCTCACCCATTGGCTGTGTTAACCACAAACCTGCTTTGGTATGTTCAATCCATACGTTTTGAATAACTGAGCCTTGGCCAAAAGCACCATGGAAGGCGTTGGTAACCGCCTCATCATCCCGTACATTAATGCCGCCTTCAATTAATAGGTCGTAAACACCAACCTTGCCGCCATGTCCGAAGAATTTAGCTCCGTTCAGAACCGTATACCACATGCCGGCACCACGGATTTCAGCGGTATCCAGATCCAGTAGACCATCTCCAACATTAAATTTACCTGCTGGAAACCAAACCCCTTTACCTTCAGCATTCGCTTCAGTAAGCGCTGCCTTGAAAGCGGCGGTATCATCTCCCTCATCATTGGCTACCGCTCCAAAATCCGTTACAGAAATAAAGCCGTCAGGGCGAGTCAACTCAGGGGCTACCTGCTCCATATCCACCAAGTCGATGACGTATGAAGTCGCTTGGTCTCCTGTTCCCTTCTCTAAACGAATAGTTGCTCCGGCGGGAGCATCGCCAATCAGAGCATGAATTTCATCAAAGAAGCGATGTCCACTACCTTGACGAGGATCATTTGACCATGGGTAGCTGCCATATTCCCAAGCATATTTTGAAGTCAAATTAAGCTGTTTCTTAACGCCATCTACATATAGAGTCAATGTTTCTTCAGCACCAGCACCATCCGAACTGTCCGGAATGGAATAGCGCAGAACAATAGAATTAGCTGCTTCTGCAAGCTTGAACTCTATATAGTCCCCAGTATTCTTCAAGGCGACGGCTTGTCGTCCTGAAGCCTCGGAAGCCATAGTGCGATATTTCCGCGAAGGACCGATTAGTGTTCCGTTAGTGACTGCATCCTCAGCTTCATAGCTAATATAAGGAACTGTTGCCCCGCGGTAAACTTTGTTCACGCTATTTTTTACTGTCAGGCTATCAATACTTACTTTATTCCAATCGATATTGTCGTTGTTTAGAGAGATTGTGTTGATTCCTGCACGCAGCTGCAGCTTCACCTGTACAGTCTTCCAAGAGGAAGTCTTGACCACGTTAACTTTATTTGACTCCTTCAGGCCGTTCACCTCAAAGAGCAGATCTGTTACATCACTGGAAGTATTCTTGTAACGAACAACGGCATCATATTCACCTGCTTGCTGGGCATTGACTGCAAACCGTATAACATGATCTCCATGGAATGCTTCTCCTCCTGCATAAATTGTATCTGTAGGGATTGGCAAGAAGCTCCAAAGAGTGCTATCGGCTCCCACAGCAGAACCAAGTTGAACAGCTGATGCGTCGTGAGTAAGATAGGCTGTTTTATCCGCACTTAGCAGGAGCTTATAGCCTAACTTCTCTTCCAGCGTCCACTGGGAACGTTCTGTTTCCCCAGAAGCTAACAAGACGGCTTGGTCTGCTTCATTTAAAGAAAGATATTGTTTGGTCTGAACATTCATTATGCGTTTACGTCCATTTACATCTTGGACGATCCATTGGGAGTGAGCCGCCTTGTCGGACGCTTCTGCATATACGAGTGCCCCTTCTTGTTCAGCCAATACTTTACCAGTCAGCCCTTTCGGCACGATCGTTATAATGTTGGTATCATTCTGAACTGGAGTTGTTGTATTGTTATTGCGCAGTTCTCCAGACGGAGTAGTAAACTCCTGCTGAGCCGCTTCAAGAGTCCATTGAGCTAAGCCGTCACTCTCTAGTAGGAGCGCACGTTCAGCATATCCTGTCTTATTCGCAATGTTTATTAATTCATCGTCGTATTCTCCATAGAGACTACGAATGGTGTAGTGCGTATAATCGGAAGCCAAGCTTACTTCCCAAGCAGATGCTCCGTCTATAGCCGGTTCCGCGCTACTGCTCTCCAAGTATGAATAATCTCCATTCAATGTTAAATAATGGCCTGTTGCTCGATTGATGATCGTCTGTTTGCCGTCTTGCACAGATATATTCCAATGCGAGAATCCATTCTCTGCTGACGGCTGCCCGTACAGAACAACTCCGTGCTCATTCTCGTATAAATACTCCCCACTGCTTGCATTCTTAAATCTTACAGGGTAAGCAGGGATCGGTGGCGCAATGGCTTCAACGGCTTCAGCGGCAAAATGAGCACTGTTTCTATCCGCTGCATCGGGAGCCTTACTGATCTTTATAATCGGATTCCCATTCTCGTCAGAAGCCCCATACATATAGTGGCCAGCCCACCCACTCTTGAAAGTAGTCAGACCTGAAGGCTGCATATCCACAATCCACTTAATGCTGCCCCATACATCATAGACGGTTTGCAATGTCTGAACGGCAACATTAGGCTCAATCTCATCTACTGCACCACCTATATGCTCTAGGGAGAGGTAACGTCCAGTACCTTTATTTTTAATCTTCACAGATCCATTGCTGCCAGCTATTTCTTGCAGCTGCCAGACAAAGGTATCGTCATTCATATCAAGTGAACCATAAGTAGCCTGACCTACTGTTACATCCTCGTTCGCAGCAGTTAAAGCTACAGGATTTGGATCAGCGGTTGCAGATTCCGGTTTATCCTGCGGCACCACTGCTTCAGTGTCCTGCGAATCATAGACAGCTTCGGTGACTGTCTTAGATTCTAGCAATTTCTCTAGTACATCTGGAGAAGTTAACAAAGGACCATCCTTAAGATATTGATTCTCACCATTTACAGCGTCTAGCTTGAAGCGGAACAAGTCCGGCTTTTTTTCAGTAACGGTAACAAATCGCCACTGTGGGCTGCCCCAGCCTGGATTGATCACACCATACTCGGCGTATTTAGTGAGATTTTGAAGTGAAATGAACTTCTCAGGGAATTTATTAGGTTGCTTGTCGAGAACACTGCTGATTACGTATGTGTTGTCGCCAATATTTTTACCTGTCCAGATAAATTCCCGCTCCACATTATTCCTGTCTGAAAGCTCAGTGACCTGGATATGGCCATCTGGCATATTCATTGTGTTAATGTAGTGGCCTGTTTTCTTGTTCTTGAATAACTTACGGCCATTATATTTCTCAATCAGCCATTGATCGGAGCCATCCTTTTGCATATTTCCATATTTCAAGAGACCATCAGCAGATTCATACCAATAAAAAGACTTCCAGCCATTTTGAATTCGATAATATGGAATGGTGCCATCTGTTGGCGTGTTAGGGTCTAGAAGCTGCCACTGGGCGCTTAATGAAGTCGCATCCCCACTTGCTCCAGCACTGTCTCCACTCAAGGTAGATAGATAGATGCCTTTGCTCTCTACATTTTCTAGTGTCAGATAATCATCATAATCATCAGAATCTTTAAAATTCCATTGATCCGATGGTAGGCTTCCACTGATCTGCTCAGCCTTGGCTATGCCATCACTATACGAAAGGTAATGATTAGTCGCTGCATTACGGATACGTTTATTACCGTTATAATCCTCTATATACCATAGATGATCGGATGAATCAGCAGTATCTGGAGCAATTAATCCGTGCTTAAGTGCACCGTTTGCGGATTCATACAAGAAATCTGTAGCTACTTGTGCATCTGTATAAGTTGCCAAGCGTACCGGCTGCAACTCGGAAATCGGGACAACTTTCCACTGGGCATTATGACTGGTTGCTTCACCCGGCCAGCTGTTAGAGCGCACGTTGTTATCTTCCTCAAACTGAGGATTCAGCCATAAAGGTTTAACTCCGTCGGTTAATCCTTTATTACTTAAGGTAATAAAACCCGCTCCATCCGCGCCTGGTGCATCTTCTTTCACCCATTCACTTAGCATCACCTTGTCCGGATCGATTTCCTCTGAAAAAACTCCAGCCCAAGTCACTTCATTTTGCTTAATATAATGACCCGTCTCACGGTTTCGAATCATCAGTGTTCCGTCGTCCGTTCCCGGCTCAAGAAACCACTGGGCAGCCTCATTCTTCAAAGGCTGTTTACCGTAAAGTACATTTCCTTTCTCCTCATACATCACCTGACCGGGACGCATCCGGCTTTCCAACCGTACAGGTACTGTTCCTGCGTTAGGATCGATAAAAGCCCACTGCGGACTCTCAAACGTAATATTGATATCCGAGCTTACTTGCGCAAACCCTAGCTGATTCTCCTCGTGGATAACCAGCTTACTCTCAGGCACGCTCGCGCTTCGGATGATCATGTATCCGTTTCTATTGGAAGTATCGATCAACCATTGATCCGTAACACTTCCAGCTCCTTGGAGATCTGCCGCCTTAAGTGTATCCTCTTTGCCGTTGTTACCAGCCATTGTAATGTAGTGGCCCGTCTTCACATTCTTAATTCGTGACAGACCATTTACAGTCTCCACTGTCCAATGCGATGATGTGTCCGCTGGATTGGTCATACCATAACGCACGATACCATCAGACGTTTCATATAAGAAATTATTTTTCCACTTATTCTTGATGAGTACTGTCCCTGATGGAATTAGCCCTGCGCCTGTTCCTCCAACCCCTTCTGCTCCTACGGAACCGCTACCGATTCCCATCACAGGCAAGCTTGAGAATATCAGCAGCATCGCGAGCAGACCCGCCATCGCGGACCTGAATCGTTTCATAAATGTGCCCCCTCTACCTAATATCGACTTCCCTTCCATCTTAAGTTGGTAACGCTTACAAAACGATGTGTGATTTTATCCAGAAAAAGGTGTATTTGTACGTATCTCCCGAAAGGTCTGAGCGTTACTGAAAATTGACAAATCTGCTGAACCCTAAGATAGTTAATTTAAATAGAAACGAGCATTCATTAAATGGAGGTACTTATGAAATTCAAAATGGATTCACCAAAAATATCAGATCCAGACGCTCTACTCCCTGAGCAAATATACTCACTGCAAACCAAAGATGAATTCAGTCGTTGCAGCATAAGCGATACAGTTATTGATAATCAAGAGGCGAATAAAGTCAGCTTTGATCAAGTGGTTTTTAAAAATGTTACGATTATCGAGTCGTCCTTAACTGGGATTGAACTGATGGATGTAATTTTTGAGCGATGCGATTTATCCAATGTGGATTTTACGAATGCAATTGTTCATCGAACCGAATTCAGGAACTGCAAGCTCATCGGTACGGACTTCACAAGAGGCAGGTTCCAGAATGTTCGCGTGGTAGATTGTATCGGGGATTTCGCAACATTTCGAATGGCTAATCTGAAGCAGGTTGCTTTTGAGAATAGTTCATTGATGAGCTCTGATTACTACCAATCGAATTTCCAGAAAGTCAGCTTCAGCGAATGTAATATTGATCAAGCCACATTATCAGGATCAAAACTTAACGGGATCGATCTTAGTGACTGCGAGTTTAGTGGCTTGATCGTGGATATACAAGATTTGGAGGGATGTATCATTTCACCTCAGCAAGCTGTTTCCTTTGTTGGATTGATGGGTCTGGTTATAAAATAACATGCTGTTCTACTTACTGGACTTCCAGCGCTAGCAGCTTCAGCTTACCCGAACATTTGCCGCAGCGGTAGCGCTTGGGGTCCACTTTTCGCTTACGCGGATACTCCATAGCACATGCTGTACAGATCAGCTTGTACCGGTAAGGGAGTGACTTTCGAGCTTTCGCACCCGGCAATGTCTGACAATAGCGGCTCCCGCCGACTTGTGCCAGCAGTCTTTTGAAATCAGTGTCACGATGCATATACCCTCGCTTCGCCAAATGCAGATGATAATGGCAGAGCTCGTGTTTTATAATCTTCTCCGTCTCTTCTCTACCGAACATAGCAAGCTGATGGGGATTAATCTCTATATTATGGCTCTTGGTAAAATATCGACCGCCTGTTGAAGATAATCGGCTGTTAAAGCTTGCCTTATGCCTAAAGGGTACGCCAAAGCTGTCCCGTGATACCTGCTCAATCCACAGCTGCAGCTCTTCGTTGCTCATCGTTTCCATAGCGTTCTATCACAAGTCCTTTCCACGGGAATTAAGATCTCTACTTGAATTGTAACTTGTGCATAGGCTAAACTGTCAAGAAGGAAGACAAGTACGGAGGGAGAATGACCAATGCCGAAAATGCGGTATGTAATTTTGCAGCAACATCAAGAATTGCAATTCGTGGAAATGCCCGAGGAATATGCGTACCAGCTAAGTGCGCTCAATTTACGTCTAAACAAAGAAATCGACAAGCTGACAGCCGATAATGTACCGGATCTGCCCTTAGCCATTGCTGAGTGTGATTCATTGGATCTGCTTCGCGAAGATTACTCCCTGGAGTCCGGTCTGGATTATATCAATAGATTGGAACAGGCCTTTGCCTCTGTTCAGGAGCAAAAGAACTATCCTCTCATCTCCCTGCTGACCGAGATTCGGGCGCTGCAAGCTCAATTAGAGCAGTGGTACGAAGAGGAAGCAGAAAGCATTCTGTAAATCGTCACCTTTAGGCTCATTTCTCCATATGCTAACTTACGTAAGCAGTTAGAGGAGTGATACCCTTGCCACAGTGGCTCTGCCATCAACTGATGAAAGCCTATTACAAAAAAGACCGCCGTCAGATCAAGCTGCTGAACGAGTGCTGGTTCTTTTATCGTAATTCTGCGGAATCACCTGATTCCATCCAGAGAAATTTATAGGATTCGTTAAATTCAAAAATCCATCCCGCTACTTACAGGGGATGGATTTTTGTATAGGATTCGTTGGAATCCGAATTAGAACATAGGGAATACATATCTGACCAAAAAGAAAAGTGCTCCGAAAAAAATAATAATATAAGCAGCATATTTAATAAAGGTAGATGCGACAACACTGGAATCCGATTTTCGTTGCACCTCTGTATGCTCCACTTCAACGCTTCTATCTTTATAGCCCGGTTCCATCATCAATCTCTCCTTTCGAATATAGGCTGGTAGATAGTCTCCATTAACCCGGGGCTTTCAGAGTTGAAACACAATTCCAAATCGAACCAGTTATTATCCGGCATCATGAAACTGCTTTTTTTCTTTTACGATTCCAAGCACATCGCCTTGTGAATTCGAGCTCCCTGATGGTTCGACTCCAAGTGCAACGCTTCTTCAAATCGTTCTTTCGCGAATCAACAGCTCCATTTCACTCCCGGATGTAGCGAAACATATGGGGTTATCGAAGCAGCATCTAATTTATCTATTTAATCAAGAAGCCGGGGTTCCCCCGATTGAATTCCATCTGCGCCTCAAAATGCAGCGTGCCAGTCAACTGCTGGCATTAACCGATCTACATATTAAAGAAATCTCTAGTGCTATCGGGCTCGCCGACTCAATATCGAAGCACCCCAAAAGGTTAAAATAAAGAAAAGCCACACGACAGCTGCACCAGGTAAACCAGTACAGTGGAGTGTGGCTTATATTTTTATTGTAGAGGTTCTAATTAAAACTACGGTTGGAAACCCAGGAGCCTTGCAGTTTACGAAGCATAATAATTTGTCCGGTGTGGTATGAATCATGCAGGATAAGACTCATTACCTCTTCCCCTGGGGCATGACCCGAACCCCCCCAATCATATGCGCCTTCTTCCAACGCCTCAATGATTTCTCTAAGAGCAGCGTGCACGTCCTTCAGGTCTGCAACGGCCTTCGCCCATGCTTCTTCCCCTTCCGTTGTTACTGTGAAGGTATCATCGTTGCTTTCAGCATCAGGTTGTTTGGGCAACCCTTTTAACTTTCGCAGCAAACGCACCTTATAATATGTTAGATGGTTAACCGTCTCCCAGATGGAATTGACTGTACTCCCCTCTGGCTTCCAAAGTGCCTGTTTACTGTCCACACCTTCCAGTGCATCACTTAACGGCGGGGCCCAATCCTCGATATCCATGCAATAATCCCAATTTTGCAGCAGAACCTCACTGATTTTATTTTGCATGTTCAACCTCCTAATACTAACTGATTTATGTAACTACTTAAACCATTATATAGTGGTTACACAAGAAATGTAGCATATTTCCAGCGTTCAATCAAGTAACTAGCTAATCACAATTTTAACTGTTACAATCGTTGTAATCGAGGGTTGTGCGGAAAGGATGAACAGGACGTGTTGTGGGAGGATTTCATTAATAGTTACTGGCGGGATTGGCGAACAGGAGATAAGAACAAGGATCGGGATGAACTCGAAGATCCGGAGTGGATTGCGAAATGGCTGAAGAAGCATGCTCTGTTAGAAACACAGCTGCCGAATACGATAGAACTGGAACAGCTAAAGAAGCTTCGATCCCTACTATGGGACTGGGTACAGGCTATTGTACAAGGAAAATCGATGGATGGAGAAATGCTGAAGCAGCTCAATATCTTTATGGACAAGGGTCCTGTTACGCGGCGAATGGTATGGAAAAGTGCCGAGCAAGCGGAGATTTCATTATTGCCACTACATAGCGGTTGGGAGCAGGTGATGGCGGAGATAGCGGCGTCTTTCGCGGAGGCTTTGCTTGAAAAAGAACCCTCAAGATTCCGTATCTGCGAGAATCCCGATTGCCTCTGGGTCTATTACGACGATACACGCAACCGCTCCAAACGGTACTGCGATGATAAAGCTTGTGGCAACCTCATGAAGGTGAGGCGGTTCCGGGCACGGAAGAAGGCTGAAAAGGGTTCGGAGTGACTATTAAAGGAACTCTTGCGGGATGACGAATTTCGATCAACATTTATCCCCCCAAAACTTTTCAACACTCCTAATACGTCTTGCTAGTAAGTGCGCTAATAACACACTTATTACAACTAAATGGAGCGTGAACAAACAATGAAAAAGAGCCCTTTTAACGTATTGAAGCTTGGTGTAGTCGGATTAACGGTTGTGGGAATAAGCGCTGGCATGTTACCAATGAATGGCACTGCTTTTGCTGATGCAGTGAACACGACTAAGCCCGCCATCAATGCCCCGATTTCAGCTGTACCGATTTCCACCATCAATAACACTGGGATCCAAATCAAAGAAGTAATTCTCACATCTTCAACGGAGCTTCTGAATACAAATATTAAAGTGCCACAGATCGTAGGTATGTTGGACACAAAGGCTCAGGAAGAAATCAACAGTATCATTCTCTCTAAAGCGCAGAAAGACCTTGCTCTTTGGGAAAAGGATGCAACTGAAGCAGCAGCAGACGCTAAAAAGGCTGGATTCGAGTATCGTCCATATGAGCTATACATTATTTATGAATTAAAAGAAAATGGATCGGATAACCCTTCTGGAATGATCTCACTTATTGTTACTTCTCAAGGTGAAACTGGTGGAACAGGTATGCCTCGTGTAGATACATACAATGTATTTAATACGAAACAAGCTCAGCGGATTGCCTTGTCAGATTTCTTTGGAAACGACTTTAAGGAAAAGTTGAATGCCGGTATCCTTGCGAAGATCAATGAGGAACCTGAGAACTATTTTATTGAGGATTTCAAAGGAATCGACGAAGAACAAGGTTTTTATATTGAAAATGGTGAGGTTGTCATCCTCTTCCCTAAATATAGTATTGCTCCAGGCGCCATGGGAACTCCTGAATTTCGTTTCAGTACCCATATTACGAACAACCCGAAGCTCGATTTAAGTACAATAGCTACATTTAAGAATGCTAATGGGGTTTCAATGGTGTCATTACGAGATGTGGCGAATCGTTTAGGATATGAAATCAAGTGGAATCAAACGTCGCGCTCAGCTGAGCTGAAGAAAGGTGCACAGTGGACAAATGTTACCTTAGGTAAAGATTCTTACTTTTTTGCCAAAATGGCACCTGTCACTTTAGGTACTGCTCCTATCCTAAAGAACGATACGATATACGTTCCGGTTAAAATGGTTACCGATATTTTACGTGTGGAAATTATGAACGGCTAATTAGGCTAATGGCATTCCAGAATGATTTTTTGTTCTAGAATGCCTTTTTAAATTCATAGGCACTTGTGTACCGATTTCTGATCCATTCATGGTCACTCCTTTATTTACCAAGAGAAGTTAAGAACTTTTTTAAGTTAGTCATACGTCTTGCTGACATAAGACAACTGATGACGAAGGAATGAACTACCATGAAAGAAATCAAGGTTACACCACCGACTAACTCTTTAGAATCTGACAATTCTACGACTAGAAGGCGTATGGCGGGATTAGATGGACTTCGAGCACTCTCTGTGATCGCAGTTATTGCGTATCATCTCGACCTCAATTGGGCTCCAGGAGGACTTATAGGGGTCGGAATATTCTTCGTTCTGTCTGGATATCTGATCACGGATCAAATCATCCAAAGGTGGAAGCAAGACCGACGGTTCGACCTTAAAGATTTCTGGATCAGACGAGCGCGACGGCTATTGCCTGCTATGTTTGTCATGCTTTTTTTCACTGCTATGTGGCTTCTGTTGTTCGATCGTTCAAGATTAGCAGCATTACAAGGGGACTTTCTATCTTCTACGTTATACTTCAATAACTGGTGGCTTATTTTTCACGATGTATCTTATTTCGAGAGCTTTGGACCACCTTCTCCTATAGGTCATTTGTGGTCGCTCGCTATTGAGGAACAGTTCTACTTCATTTGGCCATTGGTT
Organism: Paenibacillus sp. Marseille-Q9583; assembly: GCF_976954365.1. Classification (NCBI taxonomy): domain Bacteria; kingdom Bacillati; phylum Bacillota; class Bacilli; order Caryophanales; family Paenibacillaceae; genus Paenibacillus; species Paenibacillus sp. Marseille-Q9583. Next base: position 32,220 of record NZ_CDRJTB010000036.1, on the reverse strand, counting down.
ATTATTGTAGGGTTTCGCCTTGCACCTCAGCGAGGTAAACTCATTGTGATGTGTCTAACAGGGGCATTCCTTTCGGCACTTGCTATGGCGCTAATCTATCAACCTGGAGTTGACCCAAGCCGAGTCTATTATGGTACTGATACCCGAGCTTTTGCTCTACTGATTGGAGCCGCTCTCGCTCTAGCATGGCCGAGTCAAAATTTGACCGATAAGATTTCACGCAGATCTCGCTATATCCTTGACTTCAGTGGTGCAACCGGATTAATCACCCTCATTCTTATGATTTGGCGGACGAATGAGTACGGACAATTTCTTTATTATGGCGGCTTGGTTCTAGTGTCGATCCTTTCCGCAATTGTAATAGCTGTACTCGCACATCCTGCGAGCCGACTAGCTAAAATCATGGGTTGCAAGCCCTTGCGTTGGATTGGCGTACGTTCCTATAGTATTTACATATGGCATTATCCAGTCATCATTCTAACTAATCCTACAGTAGATACAGGTGGGTTCGATGGTTTCCGTGTTCTTTTTCAGCTGGGAGTTAGCCTCCTATTAGCCTCACTATCGTGGAAATATATCGAAGAACCTATTCGTCAAGGTTTATTAGGAAGATGGTGTACGAAATTAAGTATTCGTCTGCAATTCAAGATTCGACCCTTATTCATCTTTATTGCAGTCCCGTTAATCATATTATCCATATCCTGCAGTAGCAACTTGGATACCAAGATATCCGCAGATCCGAATACAGGCACTATTACTAATCCCGATAAGAATGAACATAATGTCACACTAGTGCCCCCTCAAAGTGTACCAACACCTGTGCCTGTGCCTGTACCTGTACCAGTAGATCCACCAAAGAAGCCAGAACCTCAGCCTCAGGTAGAAGAAGCAGGTAAAGGTGTTACTGCGATAGGTGATTCCGTAATCCTCGATGCTGCTCCTTATCTACAAGAACTTCTGCCAGGCATTGTTATCGATGGTAAGGTAGGCAGGCAGATGTCACAGGCACAAGAAGTGGTCGATAAGCTTAGGACGAAGGGGAAACTTGGCACTCGAGTGATCATTAATCTAGGTACGAACGGAGCTTTTAACTCCAATCAATTGCGGAAATTACTTATTTCACTTGAAGATGTTCAGCAAGTCATACTGGTAAACACACGTGTACCGAAAAAATGGCAAAATACTGTGAATACTTTGCTTAAGAAAGGGGCTTTAGAATTCCCCAATGCTATGGTTGTAGACTGGCATTCCTCAAGCGAAGGAAAGGATTCTTACTTCTATGAGGATGGCGTTCATCTAAAACGCGAAGGTGCCAAATCCTATGCCGCACTTGTAGCTAAAGCCCTACAAAAGGAGAATTAATGAGGATAGTAATCTAACATACTAAAGCTACGCAATATAAAAAGAGAAGGGTTTTACGAATATGCTTAAGAGGAATAAAGAGAAATTACTCACTCTTTGTATTACAGATAACAAGGAGAACATATACCGTCTAGCTTACAGCTATGTGAAGAACAAAGAGGATGCATTAGATGTTGTTCAGGATTCGATTTATAAAGCTCTCTCCTCTATAGGGTTGCTAAAGAACCCAGAATCCGTAAAGAGTTGGTTGTTTAGAATCGTAGTAACTACCTCTCTGGATTTTCTGAGGAAACATAAAAGAGTTCAACCAGTAGATGATGAAGCACTCGACTTTTTTATCCCTGGTGCGGTAGACGTGTATCCAGATATTGATTTAGAAAGATCGCTGGATGATCTACCCCTTAAGTATCGAAATGTCATCGTCCTTAGATATATCGAAGATTTAAAGATCGAGGAAGTTGCGGAAGTATTAAATGAAAACGTCAATACAGTAAAGACTAGGCTATATCAAGCACTCCAGTTATTAAGAGTCAACATGCAGGAAGAATCCTCAAAGGAGATCAATTAGAATGGATAACCAAATCAAAAAAATTATAGAAGATTATAACAAACTCCCTATTCCTGAGGAATTAGATTTCGTTGTAAGTAAAGCATTAAAGAAAAGGAAGATAAGAAGAATACGTTACCAGTGGATATCTGGAGTTTGTGCGGCAGCCCTATTTTTCGTGATTGGGATCAATGTCAATGTTAACATTGCCAATGCCTTCTCTGCTATACCTGGTGTAGACAGTATTGTTAAAGTGCTAACTTTTAGAGAATACAAAGTGGATGAGCAGACCTATAATGCAGACATAAAGGTCCCCATCATTACTAACCTAGAGAATAAAGAGCTGGAATCGACTCTGAATGAAAAATATCTCGAAGAAAACAAAAAACTATATGATGAGTTTCAAGCAGAGATGGAGTCTTTAAAGCAATCCGGAGAGGGTCATTTAGGGGTCGATACAGGCTTTGAGGTTAAAACGGACAATGCTGAGCTATTTGCTATTAGCAGATACGTGGTAAATACCGTAGGTTCATCGTCAACAACAATGCAGCACGATACGATAGACAAGAAGAATCAAATCCTGCTAAGTCTGCCTATGTTATTTAAGGACGATCGATATATCCGTATCATAAGTGAAAATATTAAGGAACAGATGCGCTCCCAAATGAAAGCAGATGAGGAGATGTTCTATTGGATTTCAACAGATGAACCCAATGAAGACCTGTTTTATCAGTTTGAAAATATAGCTAAAGATCAAGATTTCTATATCAACGATAAGTACCAGCTGGTTATTTCCTTTAACAAATATGATGTGGCTCCTGGTTACATGGGCGTTAGAGAATTCATCATTCCCACAGATGTAATTGCAGATGTTCTGGTCAGCCGTACGTACATTAAATAAATCATTATGAGACTCATAAGGGGTATGCGTTTTTTATCCCTTATGAGTCTTTTTTTGCGTGAAAAGTCATTAATCAATCCCTATGCCTCTAATGTCTTGCCATCCTATTTTTATTTCTTCTAATAATTCATTCCCTATCTTAACTTCTATACTTGAGATAGACTCTCCCCCAACGCTGTGGTAGAAATGAATCGCCGGATTGCCCACCAGCACCCAAGCCATGAACGAGCTATAATTTTTCTTCAATAAATTCTGTGCTACACTTCTTATGAGCTGCTTCCCTAGACCTTTTCCTTGGTGTTCCTTAAGCAAATAAAGTGCGTAAAGCTCCGCATCGTAGAGATCCGGCTCTCTTCGCGCCCCTCCATTTGCAAAGCCAATGATCATCCCTGCCTCATCTTCAGCAACATACATTACCTCGTCTTTATTGGGATTTTCAAAATTCTGAATCCAGCGCAACCTTCTAGCTTCTACTGTGAAATTATCAAGAAACTCGTCTGATATTAGTCCTTTATACGTGGTTTTCCAACTTGTAGCGTGGACGAAAGCGATCCCGGCTATATCACTAGCTGTTGCTTCTCTGATCTTCAATTCATTTCCCCCCTGTATTAATTCTAATCAAGTCTCCCTGAACTATCCCATTATATCCACCAGCCTATATTCTGGAAATAAGAAGAACCAGATAGCATCCTTTTGAGACGTCATCCGGTTCTCTCCTTCTATCTCACTTATCCCTGCAACGCCTTCCGCACGCTTAATATATATTTCGCCTGATCCAGCGGGTTCACACCCCGGCGGGTGCGCTCTGCCGATACATCTGATGGACATTCTTCATAGCCGGCAAAAAAAGAAGTGAACGTGCTACGCCCCTTCGTGTAGGAGCTTAAAGTAACCGGATAATCGAGCGACGTTGCCAGTGGCAAACGCCCTTCGATGATCATCCGCCCGCCTTGCAGCACAGGCGGTTCGAACGTGCCGCGCATCTGAACGAGGTCGTTCATCACTCGGCCGCCATTCTCCCCAGGGACAACGATGCGAACCTGAAGAATCGGCTCCAGCAGTTTAGTGCCTACCCGCGCGAGTCCATCCATAATTCCCATTGGAGTCGCTACGGCAAAATCCAGCGGATGGGTATGCCATACGTGATGCTGGCCCTCGATCAAAGTCACTTTAAGATCGGTAACCTCCCAGCCGTACAAGCCCTGTTGCAAGGCTTCTGGTACACGGCGTGCGGTCTCGCTCTGATATTGTGGCAGCAGATCGGAACTCCGCACTACCGAATCATAAACTAAACCACTGCCAGGAGGTCCGGGCTCAATCTGAAACCGTAGAATCGCCCAGCACGGCTTCGGCATCGTATAAGCGATAAAGCCTTCCCCAGCAGAGGCTGGCGTTTCTTTATAGATAACAGAAGGCTGACCGAAGGTAACCTTCAGCGCATACCGCTCCTCCAGAACACTATTCAGAATCTCCAGCTGAATAGGTCCCATTACTTTGATATGCAGCTCTCGCTCATCCTGCAGCCACTGTGCATCCAAGAGCGGATCTTCATCCGCCAGCTCTTGAAGTGCTCCGATAACCTTATGGTCATCCATATCGGTTTCCCAGAATACGCGCACCGTTAGCAGAGGTACAGCCAGCTTCGCTTCCTCCGGAATTGCCCCCGGATGACCAAGCACATCTCCGATCCGCACCCCCGAAAGACCATAGATCACAGCGATATCCCCCGCTTCAAGCGCTCCGACATCCTCAGTACGACCGCCCTCGACCTTGCGGATCTGGGTCACTTTCCCCTGAATATCCTGCGTGTAGTTCATTACCGTATCGCGGTTACGGATCGTTCCTTCATAAAGGCGGACAAACGCCATTCGCCCCATGCTTTTATCACGCTGAATATTGTAGACAATGCCGGACACCGGACCCTCAACATTGCCACCAGCTCGCGGAAAATACTCAACCATCGCGTCCAGCAATGCAGTAATGCCAATCCCCTTGGCGGCAACACCATAAACCATTGGGAAAAAGCGTCCTGAAGCGGAAGCTGTCTTCATATATTTTTTCCAAGCTGAAAGATCAACCGAACTACCTGACATATACGTCTCTAGCAGGTCTTCATCCCGCTCAGCCAATGCCTCTAATAATTCTGTCTGTGCAGCAGGATCAGCATCGCTTCCCCATAAATCAATAGCTTCTATGTACTCCTGCTCTTTGCCTATCGGTTGCTGAACAGGAATGATATCACTAGATAAATAATTTCTCACTTGGGCCAGCACAGCCTCAGGGTCTGCACCTACACGATCCATTTTGTTCATAAAAATAAGCGTCGGTATTTCCAGCTTCCTCAGCGCGTTCCAGATCATCTCACTTTGAGCCTGCACACCTTCTACCGCCGACAAAATTAGCACCGCACAATCCATCACTCGCAAAGACCGTTCAACCTCTGACAGAAAATCGACGTGTCCTGGTGTATCAACGAGGTTGATCTGCACACCTTTCCATTCAAAAGAAGCTAATGCCGCCCGAACGGATATTCCTCGTTGCCGCTCCACATCCATAGAATCCGTCAATGCTGTCCCACTGTCTACGCTACCGAGCGCTCGAATGCGACCGCTTTCATACAAAATATGCTCTGTTGTTGTTGTCTTGCCGGCATCCACATGGGCAAATATCCCCACATTAATCCGTTCTGCTCCCTGCTTCTGAATCATCTATAGTACCCCTATCATGAGCTAGATTGATCTAAATTTATATTGTACAAATCCTTATGTCTCATAGTAATACATCCCTCCTTGTTGTTCCACCCTCCTGCTAAATTGGTTAAATCCAGCTATGCCGGGTATGTAATTACTAAGTAAGAAGTCTAACGCCAAGGAGGAAATTCATCATGTTAGATCAACGTTTGCAAAATAAAGTTGCAGTAGTCACAGGCGCAGGGTCCGGTATTGGAAAAGCTACAGCCATAAGGTTTGCTCAGCACGGAGCTAAGGTATATATGCTTGATCGCACCCCTGAGGAATCCTATGAAACTAAACGTGAAATTGAATCCATTGGAGGAACAGCTACAGTTATCGAATGCGATGTTTCCAATCCAGGTCTTGTCGAAGAAAGTATTCGTAAGATTGCGGATGAGGCTCGGAAGATTGATATTATTTTTGCGAATGCTGGCATTAATGGTACATGGGCTCCAATCGAAACACTAGAAATCGAAGATTGGGACCAGACGCTGGATACCAACCTACGCAGTACCTTTGCCACAGTAAAATATGCTATCCCCCATATGAAAGAAAATGGCGGCAGCATCATTATCACTAGCTCTATTAACGGAAATCGAGTGTTCTCGAACATCGGCGCTGCTGCGTACTCCTCTTCCAAGGCTGGACAAGTCGCTTTTATGAAAATGGCTGCGTTAGAGCTGGCGCAATACGGTATCCGCGTAAATGCGGTCTGTCCTGGATCGATTGACACTCAAATTGGAGATAATACGGATAAGAGCGATGATCTTCAAGAGGTGAAGATTCCTGTGGAATTTCCGAAAGGCAATCATCCTCTGGAAGATGCGCCCGGTAAACCTGAACAAGTAGCCAATCTAGTATTATTTCTCGCCTCGGATGAGTCTTTCCATATCACAGGAACTGAGATCTATGTAGATGGTGCAGAGTCACTCCTTCGCGGATAACGTTTTACTTGAATCTTTATAATATTTTAAATGACCTGCAACATTTTGGTCTAATCTACCATCTAAGAGTATGGAGGTGACGCAAATGAAAAAACCATTATTCATAAATAACGCTAAAAAAATGACGATAGCCTGCGGTATTCTAGCGGCAAGCCTGTCATTTGGAGCATCCGCTTTTGCGTTTTCGGATTTGAAAGGTGATCCTGCGGAAGCAAAAATTAACTCCCTGCATAAAGAGGGGATTATAAATGGAGTAGACAAAGATAAGTTCGCGCCTAAATCTAAAGTAAGCTTTGCCCAAGGGATTCAGTTCATCGTTGGTGGTCTGAATCTGTCTCCAAAGCCAGAGGCGGGTAACAGCTCATCCAAAGCTAGTGATTATTTTGATAAGGTGAACGACAAATCCTGGTATGCTTCAGCCTTCCTGACTGCCAAGCAAAATGGTCTTTCACTCGATCGGACAGTGGATCCTAACGGAACCATCACCCGTGCTCAGTTCGCGCACTTATTGACGCAAGCACTGCAAAGTAAAGGGAACTTCCCTGTTACGCTGATGTATGTAGACATTAAGGATGGCGATAAGCTCTCTACAGAGATTATAAATAGTCTCCAAATCCTGCTGAATACACATATTGCCACACTCGATAAGAACGGGAATTTCCGGCCAAATGATGCCATTACCCGCTCGGAAGCAGCCGCTATGACTTATGATGCAGCCGCTTTTGCCAAACGCGTAATTGTGTCTAATGGCAACCCCACTACTCCAACCTACGAAACTGAGGTTACACTAACCAAAGCGGGTGAAGGGGTAAACAAAGCTACGCTGACCGTTAACAACTTACCGCACCCGGGATATGGTCTGGTAATTGAGAGAATCGAATTTGGCAAAGACAAGACCGCAGTGATTTATTTTAATGTGACTGCTCCTGATCCAGGAAAAATGTACGCACAGGTGATCTCAAAAGCATCTGTTGTCACTTATCTGCCAGAGGGATATAAAGCGATCGCTAAATCGGTATCCGGATCTACCTCTAGCGCTACGCAATAAAAGCTCCGGACTCGATTCTTATGGAACGAATCAAACGAAGGTGCCCCAAAAGCCGTAAAATGGCTACTGAGGCACCTTCGTTTTTTGGGTTCTTCCCCATGTTCTAAACTACCCAAGGACTAATAAGAATTTCTTACTTCTCAGGGTGTCCATTGATCGTGAATAATGCCTACTAGTGCATGATCCTCTCCAATCTTCTCGAAAACTAGACGCAGGCTGCGCCAGTCCATCCCTTCGACAGAAGGATCGATGCCAGTAATATGATATTCAACGAAATCATATTGCTCCTTGGGATACACTTCGTTCAAGTTATTGATCGTTGTACCTTGCCCAAGCCCCTTGTTCACAGCAATTTCGGCCGTCTGAATGAAGTCTGCATCGTAGACAAACCGCTTGTAGTAATCTGCGAATGTCAGCTCAATTAAATCACCCGATCCAGCAAATGTTCGCCAGACTCTTTTGGTAGAGTCATTCATTAATCCTTCCACTTCATCCTTGCTGAATACAAGATCATTCTTCGTATCTACGTATGCGTATGGAGAAAAACGTAATCCTTTATCTGAATGTACCCATGCGGCTAATTGCTTCATATCCTTATTTTTAATAGACCTTATGACTGTCGTCGCAGCTTCCTCTACAGTTGGCGGAAGTCCCTCCTGATCCAGTGGCTGATCCGTGCTTGATGGCTCCGTCTCCTGTAGTGGCTCCGTAGTAGCCGCTGGTTGTGCAGTTTGTGTCTGCTCTGGCGTTTGCTCAGGCATCTGCATTTGCGTCTGTTCTGGGGTCACCTTCGGTTCCGTTCCCGCTTCCGGCGTTCCTCTGCATGCTGTAAGCCATAGCATAGCTGCTATCAGCGCGAGCCCACCGATATTTCTTACGAAGTACATAAGATCCCTCCTCTTTTTTGATCCCTCGCTCTTTAGACTGATTTGAACATATGAAGGTTGCAGGCTTATACTAAAACTATCAGTCAAACAACTCTTATGAGAGGGCGGGGTTACTATTCATTTAACAGAAAAACTTAAAAGCCTTCCCCTGACTCCCGGCGTATATCTCATGAAGGATGGCCTCGGTCATATTATATATGTGGGGAAGGCGAAGCAGTTGAAACGGAGAGTAAAATCGTATTTTCAAAACTCGAAGTCTCATTCCCCAAAGGTAAAACAGCTCGTTCGCCATATTAAAGATTTGGATATTATCCTTACAGATACCGAATTCGAAGCTTTTATGCTGGAGTGCAAATTAATTAAAGAAATAAAGCCCATGTACAATAGAAAAATGAAAAATCCACAGGCTTATACGTATATCGTAATAGGAACGGATGATAAAATGCGTACATTAGATATAACCTATGATCCTGCTGTCCAAAAGGGTAACCAGATTTGGGGTCCCTACACAAGCAGAAGTACCGTGGAAAGAGCTGTGCAAGGCATCAAGGAAAGCTCAAAAATCCTCTGCAGCAATCCAAGCTTCAAAAAATCATTATGCCTAAACCATTCGCTTGGCTTATGCATAGGCATGTGTGCAGGCGGCGATGCTGCCGTTCAATATAATACTATCATTGATAAAGTCATAGCCCTACTAAACGGAACGGATTCCAGCCTCCTTGTGGAGATGGAGCAACAGATGACTAAAGCTGCAGAGCAATTTGACTTCGAAACCGCCGCCAAATACAGGGATTATATCGGAGCCATCAGCTTCCTGAATCACAAAGAGAAGGTTATCGAATTCGCTGCAGAGAATCAGAATATCGCGATCCTTGAAGCCATGGATGAACAGACGCTTAAACTCATATTGCTCAAAGGCAATCGCATCCTGGCGCATACTAAACTCGAATACGCTCAACCGGATATTACCTACCTGCAAGCCGTTATAACATCAGCGATTATGGATACTTTCTGCGGTGAACTTAACCAGACCCCGGCAGCAATTACTCGCCATGAAATTGACGAAGCACAAATTATATACAGCTATTTAAAAAGCAGCTCCTGCAGCTACATCATCGTGCAAGAGGATTGGCTTGCAGCTAACAATCATTCCCGTCTAGACACTGCGGTGGACGAGCTGTTGCGTATCTTTTTAAATGCTGCTCCAGCCCATTCGTATAATTAATCCACCCTCTAACTGCGGTGAATGTTTGGACTTCCGCCCGCTCTTGTCTTCAGATTTCTTGATTTCAAACCAGTATTCGTGGTAGAAATCTGAAGACATAGACGGACAACGCTCCTCCAGTTCCACCCCCCCCTCTGTCACCGTCACCTTTTATCAGCTTTTCCATACCGTTTGCTTCGCCTGCTCCAACGTGACCTAAATATTTCCCTAGTAATAGCCATTATTTCAACTGTTACTCTAAACTTACCCAAAAAGAGCAGGTCCTTCACTCCTTAAACGACAAAAAAGGCTCCTTCGACCCCATCTACGGAGCGGAAGAAACCTGCTTTGAAGCTTGCCTATCTCTCAACTATATTTACACAATCCTTCATCCAGAAGATTAACAGCAAAAGTTAATTGCTCTTCAGATACAATAAGCGGAGGATGCCAGGTGATGCAGTTCCCTCCTGCCAATTTAAAAGAAAGACCCTTCTCCAAGCAATAATACAGTACTCGCTCAGCTAATTCCTCATTCTTCTGTTTAGTCTCTCTGGACTTCACAAGTTCAATAGAAATCAGTAGTCCAGCAATACGGACATCTCCTATGCAAAGATGTTTAGCCGACAGAGTCTCAAGCTTTTCTCTTACAAATTCAGACCTGCTGATACATTGTTCCTGCAGATTTAAGTCATCGATATAATCGATGGTAGCACAGATCGCTGCACTTCCTAACGCCGGTTTCTCATGGGTATAGTGCCCTAAAGAAATATCCCCCGCACAATCATATTGCGCTCTGGTAAGCACCGCTGCTTGCGGGATCACCCCTCCACCTAACCCTTTTCCGAGCACGAGGATATCCGGTTCGATCTCGAAATTCTGATGGACGTAGAACCTTCCGCTTCGCATCATCGCTGTAGGAATCTCATCAAAAATCAGCAGAATCCCATATTCATCACATATTTTTCTTAATCTTGTGAAATAGGAGATAGGCGGAATATGCGTATCCGTCGCCCGAATAGGCTCAAGTAAGATCGCCCCAATCTCTCCCTCATGCTGAATCATATACTCCAGATAATCGAGGCAGAAGGTAGCAACTGCTTCATGGGAATGACTTCCCAGCAGGTTGCGGTATGCGTTAAAAGGAATGGCTTTCAGCATTCCCGGCATTTGCGGGCCCATGTCCTTTTTAAACACGTATTCTCCTCCGACAGCGATCGTGTCCAGCCCCGCGCCATGAAAGGACTCCCACATGGAGATGACCTTATGCTTCCCCGTCCATTTGCGAGCAATCTTAAGGGCCAGACCTACAGCTGCACTTCCGGAAGGCGTAAATAATACTTTATAGTCCTTTGAGGTCGTTTTGTTGATTAAAGCTTCTGCAGCTTTCACCGCAATATCTGCCGTAAATCTTCTTGGAATGAACGGTAGCTCATCGAGCTGTTTTTTCACAGCTTCAGTTACGTAAGAATTCTTATAGCCAATCTGATGAATGCTATTTCCATGAAAATCAAGATATTTGCGTCCATTCACATCTGTGATATAACATCCCTCAGCATCTACGATACTGTTCAAGCACGGCGTTGACATGGATTGTCGCATATATGCACGCTCGTCCGCTTCGATCCTATCTATACTCACAGCGCTTAACTGGGTCATCCACTCTGTCCGCAAGGGGCTAAAATTGATGTCCCCTTCTCTTTTTAGCTCATGATTATCTCGCATAAGGTCTGATTCCTTGAGAAATCAGTACATTGATTCGCCCAATCAGCTGTGGAAGCTCACTCATCGATAGAATCGTAAAGTCTGCCCCATTTTGAATAAAAGAGGTTTGTGTTGCAGAGATCACCGTTTCCTTCTCGGCGTCTGAAAGTGCATTGAAATCGTCCTCGCTTAATCCCATTTCTGAGCTTCCAATGATAACACCTACAGACCAGACGCCAGCATTCACACCTTCTTGAATGTCAGAAACCGTATCGCCTACCTTAACAACCTTCCAAGCTGCGGATAGCTTTAAGGCTTCCATATTATGATAAATCATATAAGGATAAGGTCTTCCCAAGGAATGGGTTCCATCCGGAGTGATTACGTAATCAGGCTGATAGCCCTTCCGAGCGGCATTCGGAATCACAACATCCATCATGGACTCTGTGTATCCAGTGGTCGAACCAATCTTTAGTCCTTGGTTTCTTAGCACTTGGACGGTCTCAATGACCTCTGGAATCACATCGGTATATTCAGCTAAGGATGCCATCAAGGCCGGTTCGAATTCAGCATACAAGTTCTCTACATCCTGTTCAGTAAAAGCTCTGCCAAACTTCTCTTCCCACAATGCAGCCACTCTTGACATGGATAACATCGCGCGGATATGATCTATTTTCAGCATCCCCATGGGTGCTCTTGCTTCCTGCATCGTAACTTCAATTCCGGCTTCCCGAAAAATATCAAGGAACACATTCACCGGTGCAAAGCAGCCAAAATCTACCGCTGTTCCTGCCCAGTCCAGAATTACGCCTTCAATTTGATTCATTGTGTCATTCCTCCCATGTATGCTTCGATAATATTACATAAGTTCTGAATATCTTCTTCGTAAATCTCACCAATATTCCCAATCCGGAAGGTGTCGTGCTCCGTTAATTTGCCTGGGTAGAGGACGTAGCCTTTTTCTTTCACATATTCATAGAAATCTTCAAAGCTGAATGTCTCGTTCGGAAAAAGAAAGGTGGTTATAATAGGAGACTGCTTATCGTCTGTGATATACGCCTCTATTCCTATTCTCGCAAGTCTTTCTCTCAGTACGCGGTTATTATTCTGGTATCTTGCTGCCCTTGCAGGAATGCCGCCTTCTTCGATCAGTTCTTCAATCGCTTTCGAAAATGCAGCGACTACATGGGTCGGAGACGTATAGCGCCATTTCCCATCTGCGTCCATCGCCATCCATTGATCGTATAGATCAAGTGATAGACTACGTGCATTCCCTTTACATGTGAGCAGCTTATCCAGCTTTGCAATGACAAACCCAAATCCCGGAACACCCTGAATACATTTATTGGCGCTGCTGATTAAATAGTCAATTTCAAGCCCAGGTACATCAATCTCTATTCCACCGAAGCTGCTCATCGCGTCGATAATTAATGTTTTATCGTAGGCTTTTGCCAGTTGTGAGATCATCTCAAGCGGGTTAAGAATCCCTGTCGTCGTCTCGCAATGCACCATCGCAATGTGCGTAATGGCTGGATCCTCTTTAAGAATCCCTCTAAGCTCTGCCTCTTGGGGGAATTCATTATATAGGACACTATACACACGATAATGGAGTCCGATATATTCCGCCATTTGCACAATACGTTCTCCGTAGGCACCGTTTGTAATAATCAAAAGCTTATCATCCGCTGAAATCGCCGTAGTCAGCACAGATTCCACTGCAAACGTACCACTACCCTGCATGAGCACTGCCGTATATTCATCGTTCGTTGCCCTTGCCAAATCCAGAAGTCTGGATCTGATTTGTTGTGTAATGTTCTTATAGTCCTGGTCCCAAGTACAACGGTCAAAGAGCATTTGCTCTTTGACCGTGTTAGTAGTTGTCAATGGACCGGGTGTCAGCAATTTATAGTTGTTCATGGCCCTTCACTCCTTGTTCTAATCTTATTTATTTCGCTTCTTTAAAGAATTGTTGATGTTGCTCCAGCAGTTCCACAGTCAACGGCTTAACAAATTTCATACTGTGTGCAGGCTTATGGATATCACTAACCGTTTCATCTTTATATAGAGCCACTGGGTAATTTGTAATTAAGTCTTTTCTAGCCTCTTTAATAATCGTTTCTGCCATTTTCATAGCCAGCTCTGTTGTTGCATCGTCTTTTTTCACCACGGCTACGGATTCTGTAAGCGAGAAGTTACCTTCCGTTGGATCTACATAGTCAATCGGTGCGCCTTCTTCTTTAGCTAATACTGCCTGATGACGAAGTCCAAAGCCTGCAGCCACTTCTCCTGCTTTTACCTTTTTAATCGGACCGGAACCGGAGCTTTCCAGATGTGGGCCTACATTAGCAACTAAATCATGCAGAACCGTTTTACCTTCTTCTTCCCCGTATTGCGAAATAATCGCCTGAACCAACAACCAGCCTGTCGAAGAGTCCATAATGTTCGGAACAGATACCAAGCCTTTAAATTCTGGTTTTGTTAAATCCTTAATGGACGTTGGCATCGCCAAGCCCTTATCTTTAAGCACCGCTGTGTTTACAAAAATAGCACCGGTATTCGCCAAAATCGGCGTATAATACGCTGGATACGAATCTAGCGCGTTAGTTGTAAACGATAGGTCTTTAAACATGCTGTGATTCTCTTGCGCACTTTCTACAAAATAAGAGCTCATCGTGATCAGGTTAGCCTCAATTTTGTCTCCCTCTGCCATCAGCTTTCCACCCAGCTCAGAAGTGCCCAAGGATTGAAAGAGATATTGCCCTTCGTACCCCGCACCTTTTAGCGCAGTCTCCATAGAGGCTACAGCTTCTTCATCCGCATTGGTCAAAATCACTACTTTACTCGCATCACCCGCTGCTTTATTTCCACAACCTGCTAATGTAAACACCAAACTCAAAGCCACGATAGACAACATAATTCCTTTGAATCCCTTAATTCTCTTAGACATAATTTCTCCCTCACTTTAACTGGTTTAGTTATATTAAAATCGTTAATTAACGAGAGTTTGACTGCCGTTTCTGGAGATAGTCACCTAGGAGCTTAATGATAAGGTTGGTGCAAAAGATCAGGATGGATAGGACAAACACCTCATTAAATTTGGCGAAATGCTGCAGCTCTTTTATTTTGCTGGCCACTACCGAGGTTTGGGCCGTCACTAGAAAGATAATTCCGCTAATGGTCACCATCGCATTGATAAAATAGTAGCTGACCATCTCGATCACCGTGGATGCAGAGTTCGGTAGAATGACCCGGCGGATCGTCTGCAGCCAGCTGTCACCTAATAACTCAGCAGTGGTTTCCCACGATGGATTCATTTTCGCCAGAGAGTTCTTTGCCATCAAATAAGGAGTCGTAAAGTAATGAACAAGGGTGCAGAGCACAAGAATCGTAAAGGTTCCTTTGAGACTGCTGTTATTGAACAGAAGTAGATACGACAGACCAAGGACCATACCCGGTACCGTGTTCGTCACCATCGATAGGATGTCAAAAGTCGCTTTCCCTTTTATAGGCGTTCGCACATTGATGATAGCCGCAGCATAAGCCACGATCGTACCTACGATTGCCGTCAGTCCTGCTACGAGCAAGGAATTTTTATATACATTGATTAAATCGCTTGATTGAAAAACATCCACAAAATGCTTGAATGTAAACGTAAGATCATAAGGATAGCCATTCATCAGTGGTGCAACGAACATGACTGCAAATACAGCCAGTAGCCCGATTAGAATCACGGATGAGATTAGTCCAAGAACCGAATCTCTGCCTTTATTCGGGATCATCTCGATTTCAGTCACCTTGTCATAATGGAAATTGAATTTTTCAAGATACGTTAACAGCACAACCCCGAACGCCGCCGGTATTAACATCAGTACAGCAATAACTGCCCCATTGTTGAAATCCGGTATAGCCCCAAGCATGACCTGATACAGCTGAGTAGCAACCACGTTATACGTCCCCCCCACCGATGCAGGGATCCCAAAATCCGTGAAGCTTAGGATAAAAGAAAGAACAAACGCCCCTCCCAAAGTGCCCCACAAAGGCCGAACGACCGTGTTCATGAAGCTTCGCAGCGTCCCATCCCCCATAAGCTTGGATACGACGATGAACTTTTTATCAATGTACTTGAACGAATTATGAATCAGCAGGAAAGCAGAAGGTAAGGTATAAATTACGTAGCCTATCAACAGACCATTAAATCCATAAATCTCGAATAAATTCCGTCCGAAGATTTTAGTAATCAGTCCCTGGTTGCCAAAAGAGTACATTATCGCAAACCCGTAAGTAATTGTAGGCAGCAGCATAGGAATCAGAATTCCAGTTCTAATGATGCTTTTTAACGGGCGATAAATTCTTGTACAGTGGATAGAATAGGCTAGGATAAAAGCTAGAACCGTCGTGATGAGTGCCGTAACACCGGAGACCTTCATACTATTTCCGATGGACTCTCGAATCTCTTGATCTTTCAGAATGGTGAGATAATTGGATACCGAATAACCTTGGCCCGTTTCAAACGAGCGGATAAATAAAACTGCCAGTGGCAAGATCAGGAAAATGATAAATAACAATACGATCGGGATAAAAATGATCCGCATTTCCGGTTTAGCTTTAGGCATAATGTTCACCGAACAGGTTATAGATATTTTCCCGTTTCACTTGCAGTTGCCCCAGAATAAATTCTTTTACAAAATCATTGCTAGGTTGTTGAATGATCTCTTGAGGTGTTCCAAATTGGGCAATATGACCTTGATTAATGATGAGAATTTTATCCGACAGGGTTAACGCCTCTTCCGGGTCATGGGTGACGATAATCGTCGTAAGCTTATATTCTCTGGCGATGGATTTAATCCGAGCTTTAATAGATTCCTTGATGATACCATCCAATGCGCTTAGAGGTTCATCGAGCAGTAATAATTTGGGCTTCATTACGAGTGTTCTTGCCAAAGCCACCCTTTGCTTCTGCCCACCCGATAGAGCGCCGATCTTCTTCGTTAAATGCGGCTTTAATTCCAGAAACTCGATATACTCCTGAACCTCATGCTCCGACGTTAATCCCTTTTTATTTTTCAGACCATAAACGATATTTTCGTAAGCATTAAGGTTGGGGAAGAGCGCATAATCCTGGAACACTATATTAAATCCGCGTTTCTTCATGGGTACATTGCTTAAATCTTGATCATTAAAAATGATTTGCCCCTGCTCCATCTTTGAAAGTCCCAAGATGATGTTTAGCAAGGTGGTTTTGCCACTCCCGCTGGGGCCGAGTAAGGAGACAATTTCCCCTGCTTGGATGTCTAGACTAATATCCTCTAGAACAACCTTGTTATCGTAATGCTTGCTTATGTTTTGTAATTTAAGCAAAGGTTCCACCTCCTCAAGTACAACCTCAGTATAAAAAGGTTTTGTTTTTGAGGATAAACAGTTACGTAAAATGTATGTAAATTATAAATAAGTTATGAGTATATTATAAGTATATCATGACTAACTTAGAAAGGAGTAGTTGCTACCCTATATTAATCCCTTTATACTTCAACTATCGAAAGCGATATAAACTTTGAATGGGTGATTACATGTTTCCACTGGAAAGACAAAAGAAAATCATAGAAATCTTAATGTTCAAAAAGGTTCAGAAGCTGCCGGAGCTAGCAGAAGAGCTTAATATTTCTATCGATACCCTTCGCAGAGATATCAACCTGCTGGACAAGCAAGGGAAGATCAAGAAGATTTATGGTGGAATTAAACTGGTGGAATCGGAGTTTGCTGAATCTCCAATGGATGCGCGGATGGTCGGTCACTTAGAGGAAAAGAAAATGATCGCCCAAAAGTGCAGCGAATATATCAACGATGGGGATTGCATCTATCTGGACAGCGGCTCTACCACCTATCAGATCGCCAAATATATCAAGAACAAAAAGAATCTCACGGTCATTACGAACTCCATTCCTGTGGTAAACGAGCTTATGAACAGTGCGGTTGAGCTTATTATCATTGGCGGAAAGGTCCGACTAAATGAGCAGTCTGTCATTGCATATGATTATCTATTTAATTTCAGTGAATTAAATATCCTTAAGGCTTTTATTTGCGCAAGCGGCATTACCCTTGAAAAAGGCATCTCCGACTATAACCTGGAGGAAGCTCAAACGCGCAAAAAAATTATCGATCTCTCCAAAGAAGTTTATGTTGCCGCTGACCATACTAAATTCGGGAAAGATGTGACCATCGGCATCGCCTCACTCGATAAAATTGGATACATTATTACCGACCGTAATATAGATCGAAGCTTCCAGCAGAAGTTTAAAACCAAACGCACGAGCTTGATAATTGCGGAATAATAGCTTTATCATTCTGACGATCACAAACGTAATAACGCTTCTCCCGATATTTGAGAAGCGTTATTTTGCATGTTTGCCCAAGCATCATTTTCTCCATGCCGCGAAGCGCACTCTCCGATTCAGAAAACCGATACCCTCATAGACAATTAGGGAATATGTCCCTATAATTCAGTGATTATTGCGCTACACACTACTAATTAGGGAGAACCTCCCTATAATTCAGCAGATTCGTTAGCAAATATAGAAATCACCCCAATTTTTAGGGATAAATTCCCTTATTCCATCGATTTTATGCAATTATCGACTACTTTCAGGGAGTTTTTCCCTAATTACTTTTCCAAACATCATTTTCTGAACATCCCTGAACTTAACATCATAGACATCATTTCGTGAATCTCTTAAACTAAAAAATCAGAAGTACTATTACATTATGGAGTGTGAATATGCCCTTGAATCAGATGTCCGAATTACACCAGAGAAACAAATTAATTATTTACTTGTTTTGGGGCTGTTTGTTGTTCGGTTCAATTTCGCTTTACAGATTTCCACAAACAATCATGGCGATTATATCAGCAGCGGTCCCTCTTGGATTATTGTGTACGGTACTAATTTGGAAACGTGTGGCTACAACCTATATTATGTACATAACAGCTATTGGGTTTAATATCATTACATACTTCTACATCGATGCAGGGGCAAACATCATTAGTACGTTAATTCTATATTGGGGTCTAGGCATCGTATCCCTCTATCACAACTATCGCCCATTGCTCCTTAATGGTGTGATAGCTTGCATCTTACTCAACTATTTTCTGATGACCAAACCCGCTTTCGAATCCGTTGATGCCTTAAGTGTTAACGTTTTTCTCATCATGATGATACTGGTTCTGATCTATCAGAGTCAGATTGGTACGAAAATGTTCAAAAATATGTCTAAGAGCAGCAACGAAGCTGAACGTGCCAGAGCGGAAATGGAGACCATCCTTACAGGTGTTACTGAATCCGTAGGAGTTCTGAGTCACTCTAGTAATCTAATGCATAACAACGTACTGACAACAGATCGAATTTCCAAAGAAGTCGTAACCGCCTTCCAAGAGATAGCTAGTGGAGTAGAATCACAAGCACAGAGTGTTAGCGATATCTCAAATGCTATGCAGCAGTTAAACGAATCAGCTATGCAGGCAAATGCCGCCTCCGTCTCCATGAGCAATAGAAGCCGTGAAACGGATCAAATTACGCAAGAGGGGCAAGATGAAATCATTCGCTTAACTGGAACTATGTCTGAAGTTACGGATATCGTAACGAGTACTGCTGGCTTGATGACACAAATGAATGAAGAAAATCAGAAGATTGAATCGATTGTTTCCAGCATCGTAGGCATTGCTGAGCAGACCAATCTTTTATCGCTAAATGCTTCTATTGAAGCCGCTCATGCGGGGGAACACGGCAAAGGTTTCGCAGTCGTATCCAATGAAATCCGAAAGTTGGCACAGAGCTCCCACAATGCATCCGCGGACATTGCCCGGATTCTCAGAAGCATTCAAAATAATATTGCGCGGGTTGGCGATATGGTTTCTAACGGGTTGCTAGTTGTAGAATCAGGTAGAAATTCCACTGGTGATATCGCTCGATTATTCGAGGGCATTCGAAATAATACACACCAGGTGCTTGAACAAGCAGAAGACCTGAAGGATAGGAGCGATCATATCCGGCATGCATCCACCCTTGTACTGGGCGAAGTTAATTCAGTGGCTGCAATCACCGAAGAGAATACCGCAGCTATTGAACAAGTCCTCGCTAGCGCTGAGGTCCAGCAACAACATGTTTCTGAAACGGTGATTAGCATCAGCAATCTGAATGAGTTAGCTTTTAAGTTAGACAAACTAACCAAATCCTCTTAAGCCAGGAAAAAGAATTTACTCCTGTGTAGCCAAGAACTTTGCTTAGGTGATAAGTGATATAAGGAAAATCTCCCTATAAATTAGGTCTAATCTATCATTATGACTAGGTTATACGGAAATCCTCCCTATAAAACGGAGAATTTCCTTAAATACAACTATTTTAGTCGAGATATAAGGAGAAATTCCCTAAACTCTATCATAGTAACCTTCAATGAAAGAATTATAGGGAGATATTCCCCATAGTTCTAGTGGATTGACCCTGAAGAGGTTTACGTACGGACGAACGCGTAGAACGCAGCTCCTATAAATAACTAAATCACCCTAACCACATCTAGCGACTCTTCTGTGACCAGGGCTTGAAGCAGCATAATACCAAAACGCAATGAGGTACATTCAGAATCCGCTGGTGTTATCCATATTTTTCACATTGCATAATTTAAAAAAACAGTGGCAGTTCAGGACCTACTTTCCGTCCATGAATGCCACTGTTTTACTGTTGGAGATTGTATACTGCTTATTTCCATGATCAATGGAGCAGTTCTTACTCCATAGTTATTTCACACTTCCTGCCTCAACACGCGGCGGACGCATGGTCAGGCTGACCCGGCCCTTCTTCAGGTCAACACCCATCACCCAGACGGTGACATTGTCTCCTACGGAGACAACGTCCATCGGGTGCTTCACAAAGCTGCCGCTGAGCTGGGATATATGCACCAGCCCATCGTTCTTGATCCCGATATCGACGAATGCGCCGAAATCGATCACGTTGCGGACGGTTCCCTGCATTTCCATGCCGGGAACCAGATCCTCGATCTTCAGCACGTCGGTGCGGAAGATCGGCAACGGCAGCTCCTCGCGCGGATCGCGGCCCGGACGCTGCAAGCTCTCCAGGATGTCGCGAAGCGTAGGCACGCCGACATCCAGCTTCACAGCCAGCTCCTCGGCATTTTGTGCCTCCAGCTGTGAAGCCACTTCTTTGCTGCCAAGCTTATTTACATCTAGGCTTAGCTCGCGGAACAAGCGATCCACCACCGGATATGACTCGGGGTGAATGGGTGTGCGATCCAAGGTGTTGTCTCCACCTGGAATCCGCAGGAAGCCGATACATTGCTCATAGGACTTCGCACCCAGACGAGGGACCTTTTGTAGCTGCTTCCGAGTCGTGAACTTACCGTTCTCTTCACGGAATTTAACGATATTCTTAGCAATCGTCCCGTTAACGCCAGCCACATAAGAGAGCAAGGCTGGAGATGCCGTATTCACATCTACACCCACATGGTTAACCGCCGATTCCACGACAGCCTTAAGACTCTCTTCCAGATGCTTCTGGGAGACGTCATGCTGATACTGACCCACACCGATAGCTTTCGGATCGATCTTCACCAGCTCCGCCAGCGGGTCCTGCACACGGCGGGCGATAGAAGCTGCACTACGCTCTGCTACATCCAGATCCGGGAACTCCTCCTGCGCCAGCTTGGAAGCAGAATAGACACTCGCACCAGCCTCATTAACGATCAGGTAAGCCAGCTCTGGATCGCCAATTTCGGCGATCACTTCTGCCGTAAATTGCTCGGTCTCACGAGAGCCTGTCCCATTTCCGATCACGATGAGCTGAATGCCATATTTAGCGATTAGTTCTTTAAATTTAGCAGCAGCTTCAATTTTCTTGTTGTTCGGCGGCGTAGGATAGGTCACGGCTACTTCAAGCAGCTTACCAGTATCGTCTACGACGGCCAGCTTACAGCCGGTACGATAGGCAGGGTCAACACCCAGCACACATCGTCCCTTAACGGGTGGCTGCAGCAGCAAGCTGCGTAGATTACCAGAGAAGATCGAGATCGCTTGATTCTCGCCCCGCTCGGTCATCTCCCCACGAACCTCACGCTCCACAGAAGGAGCAATCAGACGCTTGTAGGCATCCTCAGTCACTGCCTCCAGCAGTTCCTTCACTGGGGATGGGCCTTTAATGATTTTCCGCGCAATGTAAGCATGAATTTTGTCAGTGACAACCTCAATGCCTACCTTCAGTATATTCTCCCGCTCCCCGCGATTAATGGCGAGAATTCGGTGAGGTGGCATCTTGTGTACAGGCTCACGGTAGCTATAGTAGTTCTCGTATACGGATTCCTGCTCTGCATCCTTAGCTTCAGACACAAGGATGCCCTGACTTGCCGTATATTGCCGAACCCAAGAGCGGATCGCAGGATCATCTGCAATGTTCTCGGCGATGATATCCAGTGCACCTTGAAGCGCTTGATCTGCGGTCTCCACTCCTTTTTCAGCATCTATATATTTCGTAGCCTCAGTTTGTGGGTCACCTTGTCTTTGCTGCTCCATCATCCAATTTGCAAGCGGCTCTAAGCCTTTTTCCTTCGCAACACTAGCACGAGTCTTACGCTTCTGACGGAAAGGACGATACAAGTCCTCCACTTCCTGCAGCTTGACCGCATTGGAGATTTGTTCATGAAGTTCTTTGGTCAGCTTGCCCTGCTCTTCAATATTGCGGATAACGTCTTTCTTACGTTCGCCCAAATTGCGAAGATAAGCCAGGCGCTCTTCAATATCACGCAGCGCATTCTCGTCCAGCTCACCCGTCATTTCTTTCCGGTATCTGGCGATGAACGGAATCGTATTCCCCTCATCCAGCAGTCCAACCGTTGTACGCACCTGCTTCAGGCTAATGTTCAATTCCTTGGCAATCGCTACAGTAATCAATTCCTGCTCCCGCTGTGCGGCCGCCTCTTCCGTAATGACTCCCGTATTGCTGTTATCTACCGTCATTAGTATCCCTCTTCCCGTACACAATCTGCTTATACAATTCTTGTTCTCATAACTAAAATAGTATCACAGATCGGCTCTGTTCCAAAGTCCAGCCTAGAGAGGAGGTAGATTGGGTGGTTTACGCACGTTGTCCCATTCCCCTTTTTCCAGAACTAAGTGACAACATAAAACATAATGCTAGAACAAACGCCGCTGCCACATATGGAAAGTTAATACTTAGATCAAAAAGATACCCTGCAACGATAGGCCCTGCGATATTTCCAAGACTCGTATAAGCAGAGTTCATCCCTGCTACGAAGCCTTGCTGCGTTTCCCCCGCCATCTTGGATAACTGGGTGCCTACCGCGGGTCGAAGAATATCCATAGCCAAGAATACGACAAAGGTAATCGCGCAGATCGCCCAGAAGCCACTTACAAACAGCGTCAACAGAATAAACATTGCAGCAGTTATAAGGCAAGTGGAGATTACCTTATTCTCGCCGAATTTATTCAGAATCCAGCCAAACGCGGACACCTGCACCACAGCACCGGCGATCGAGCCAAAGGTAATCACAAAAGCAATATCTTTAGGGGTAAAGCCAAATTTATGGTCCACGAACAATCCGAACACCGTTTCATAGTTAGCCAATCCAAAAGCCATAACAAATACAATAATTAACCCGAAAAAGTAAGGTTCACGATAAGAACGCATCAATTGCGTGAAGAAGCTCTCCTGATTATTTTTAGATAGCTTCGCTTCCATCCGTTTCTCTACAGACAGAGACTCAGGCAAGATCAAAATTGTGATTAGAGCTGCGATCCCAGCCGCACCGGCCGCACAGAAAAAGGGTACCCGCATGCCAAGCTCAGCAAGATAACCGCCAATTCCTGGACCGATAATAAATCCGGTAGTAATGGCTGCGTTAATAAGCCCCATGCCTTTCGCTCTCTCTTCAAAAGAGGTCGTGTCCGCTACATAAGCCATAACTGCTGGCATAATTAACGCAGCGCCTACACCACCGAGCAGTCTTGAAACGAACAAGAGCCAGGACACATTCGCCAGACCAAAGAGCAGCTCTGAAAAAGCAAACACGATCAGACCCGCAACGATCACTTTTTTTCGGCCAATTCTGTCGGATAACCTGCCCGCGAATGGCGATACCAATAATTGGGCAAGGGAGAATGAAGCCACTAAAAGCCCAACGGTACTTCCTGTGATCCCAAGTTCATTCATGTAAGTAGGCATGATAGGGACTACAAGTCCGATCCCTGTAAAAGCAAGAAAAATATTAAGCATAACAAGTAGCATAGCGCCCCTGTTTCTAAGTAGTAATGACATTGTGTTAACCTCCGTAGCTTCTAAAGCCAAGTCTTCAAATAGTTTCTCTGTAGAGACCGACCATCCGGTCTAAATTATAGCCAAAAAAATAGTCCTTCCATTTCCGGTGCCTTTAAGAAGCTTCAGCCTTCTTGATTCCTGAATGTAAAGCTCCTTTCAAGCCCCATTATATCTTATCCCGTATATATCCCTTGCAATAATAATCGTACTGATTCCCGGTAATATTTTTTGATATCATCCGGAGTCTTTTCAGGAATAGAACATTCAGCAGCTCTTCCGATCCCTTCGAGCATACCATTTACAATAATCACATAATCTTCTAAGTCACCCTTAATAAAATACCCCGTGTCCATGCCTTCCTTCAGAAGATCACGACACGCATGCGAGGCAGCCTCATATAAATGAGCAAGCCGCTTAGTGATATCCTCCGGATGAGCTCTGCTTCTTGAGAATTCCTCAAGCGCCCGAATCAACGGATTCTGAAAATCATTTGCGTAGTGCTCGGCTAAAGCATATAAACGCTCCTGAACACCAACAATTTCCTTCTTCTTATCATCCCACGCCTGTAACCACTGCACCGTATCCTCTTCTACCACATATAGAAAAAGTTCATCCTTGCTCGGAAAATGATGATATAAGCTGCCTTTACTAACATTCGAGGCTACGCAAACTTCATTCATGGTTACAGCTGCATACCCCTTCTGAACAAACAGCTGTGTGGCTTTAAGTACAATTCGTTTCTTTGTTTCTTCTCCGTCTGAACGTCCTCTGATTCTAAGCACCTCCTAAACCGACCGTACGGTCTAATACTATCAGATCATTTTGTAAAAGTGAACCCCTAATCCTTTTTTACTATGAGTTCGTAAAAATGCACATCAAAAGACGCCCGGATTCGTACCCGAGCGCCTATCTCATGGATTATCTATAACCCTGGGTGATTAAAAATCAATCAGTCCGAGGCTGATTTGCAGCGAATCATCCACCTTCTTCATAGTCTCATCATCAAGGTGGGTGATCTTGTCAGTTAAGCGTTGTTTGTCAATCGTCCTAACCTGCTCGAGCAGTATAACAGAATCTCTGTCAAAGCCATGAGCTGCTGCGTCAATTTCCACATGCGTAGGTAATTTAGCCTTCTGGATTTGGGCCGTGATTGCGGCCACAATTACCGTCGGGCTAAAGCGATTGCCAATATCATTCTGGATTACCAGTACTGGCCTTACTCCGCCTTGCTCAGAACCTACAACCGGCGAAAGATCAGCAAAAAAAACATCGCCACGTTTAACGATCAATGTCTACACCCCGCTTACTAAGCGGCCAAGAGTGCTGTCTGCATCTTCCTCCGCGAGGAACGCCTCGCATGCCATGGTCAAGTTGATCTTAGCCATTTCCATGTAGCCGCGCTGCATGGACTCCCGGATAGAACGTTTCCTCCGTTCGCTCAAATACAGCTTCATGGCCTGCCTAATCAATTCACTCCGGTTGGAATTCTCCAATTGAACAATTCCGTCCACTTCCTGCAAGAGATGATCGGGCAAGCTGATCATGATTCTTTTGGTGTTCTGCAAATTGGCCACCTTCTCTTCCACCCCCACAAACCTTCTGCCCTTGTGTTCCAGTGTTGCAATATACAAGGAATTTTATACAAGGAATATATGCCGCCAGTATATCAAGTATGCTGCATCCCATTATAAACTAGAAATGGCGGTTCGTATAGGCTTTTAGTCATATCTCCTAAAACGATACAATTCCTTCTATTTTCTCCCTTGAATAACATCACTGTCAAGAACTTTAAGATTGTAACAGAGCATTTACTAATTTAGGAAGTGTGCCTTCACGGATATAAACGCGCGGCACCCGATGAGCCAGCATGCAAATTACCTCGTAGTGAATCGTTCCAAGATGGAGAGCCAACTCGTCTGCCGTGACCATCACGTCAGCTTGACGGCCGATGAGTACAACTTCTTCGCCTGCTTTAATTTGTTCCGCTTCTTCAGCGAAAGATTTGAGTGATACCATACACTGATCCATGCAGATTGTTCCGACGACAGGAACGCGGCGTCCACGTATTAACACCTCCGCTTTGCCAGTTAGCATGCGGGAATATCCATCTGCGTACCCCACAGGTAACGTTGCGATAATCTCCTCGCTGTCTGTGAAGTACCGAGTGCCGTAGCTGACGCCCCAATGAGAAGGCAGGCTCTTCACATATACAACCTGCGTCTTCAGCGTCATTACCGGATGTAGTTCTACCAGCTGACGGTTTACCTCAGTTGAGGGATAAAATCCGTACAAGCTGATGCCTACCCGCACCATGTTGCTGGATAAATAAGGTGAATCAATGGCCGTAGCGCTATTGCCCGTATGTATGATCGGGATCTGAATGTTCTGCTCCCGCAGCGTTTCCGCCACGCTCATGAACCGTCGATGCTGTTCCAGTGTATAGCTTTTGTCTAGTTCGTCTGCCTTGGCAAAATGGGTAAACATACCCTCCAGCTCCGCCTGCGCAACAGACTGCACTTCAGAGATAAATGCAGGTGCGTCAGCTGGTAAAAGACCCAGTCGCCCCATCCCGCTATCAATCTTGATATGCACCTTCAGCCGATGTCCCGGATCTATAGGAAGCTGTCTAACAGCCTCTAATACTTCCGGTGTGAACAGTGTTACAGTTACATGGTTCTCCCAGGCAACGGCTATTCCTTCAGGAGAAGTGTAGCCAAGCACCAGTATAGGAATCAGTATTCCCGCCTGACGCAGCTCCAATGCTTCATCCAAAAAAGCCACACTAACATAATCTGCTCCGAGTCTTTCCAGTTCCCGTGTCACTTCCACTGCTCCATGGCCGTACGCATTTCCTTTGACGCATCCCATAAACTTTGTCTCTGCCGGCAAGTAGCGGCGAAAGGCTTCGTAATTGGCACGCAATTCATCCAGATTAATTTCGGCTACTGTCGGTCGATAGCTTGCTTGCACTTCAAAGTCACCTTCTTACGTTGTAGTAAAACGTCATAGCTGTAATAATCATTGTCTTAGTACTCATGGTAATGCTACGGAAGGTGGCTGTCAATGTGAGCTCAGTTATCTTTTCGCTTCAGTTCAAAGCGGCTGGAGCGCTGGCAAATATAGAAAGGCGGATACTACGTTGTAGAGGAAAGAATCCCACAAAACGCAGTATCCGCCTACTTTATATTATTTACCCGATTGTGCCTCCATAGAAGCGGCAATTTGCATCATTTCGTTAACAGGAAGATTAGCACTTGTAATTCGATACTCTATACCCTCAGACATCCAAGTCAAAGTCTGCTGCTCATCACCACTCAGAAGTCCTGCGGTAAAACCAAGATCTATCAGCGTGCCAGGAGCCAATGCTACTGCACGATCCAATGGACGGGCTTCCATAATGGTGTATTGATAAACCCCGTCATACCGGATGAGAACAGCATGATCCTTGTTCCCCTCCATTTTATGGGAGTCCTTCAACTCGACACCTGCAGGAACGTACCCAGGTTCGATAATACCAAAGTCACCCAGCTCAGCAGCGACAGGTTGCCCCTCCTGCTCCTGACCCTCAGGAACTACAACCGGATTTCCATTTTCGTCAACCTGAGCGACTGTACTTTCTGAAGCAGCACCTGTAGTCATATTCTTTTGCATATCAAAGGAATCCTTAGTGAAATCTGTATCGAATTTAAAGGTGTCAAACTTCACGTCTACAACTACCTTGGCTTCAGAATCAGAGACTTGAACCTGTTTAGGCTCATAAGTCTTTTTATCCAGCCAAATCTTCTGCCGCACAAGAGCATTGCTCTGATAATTCGCAGCTACCTCAAACACATAGTTATCTCCATCTTCCACAAATTGACGATTGTTATCTGAGACGATGCCCCGAACTAGTGTCTGATACAAATAAACCTGACCTTGATTGTCCGGCCAATCACTCTGGAAGCGGAAGCTCTTATTCATACTTGGTGTAAGTACGAACACTCCCTCATCATTACGAAGCACGATCTGCGTAATATCCTTCTGTACATTCGCCAAGCTGATCCGGTAATAAGAAGGGTTCTTGTACCATACCTCTACCTTATACTCCTGCGGCTGCTCGCCGGTGAATAGGGTCATAATGCCTGAAGCTTGGTACGTTCCCTGCTTACTCTCCAACTTGTCGGCCACATTGTTCAAATCCTTGACCACGGAAGCGGCATCCTTCTTCCCGCACCCCGTCATCACCAGGGCCACGCTCATAATGATCGCGAGTACCCATATTGTCCGGCGCATGACATCATCCCCTTAAACTGTTTTGAATGCATTGATTAGTACATGTCTATGAGGGACTTGGCCGCAATATGCAGACGGGCATGACAAGCTGGGAGTTAGATTTATTTTTTAGGAACATACAAACAAAAAAAGCCCACGCATAGCGCTGGCTTTATGTTTTATACAGAAATGTAATAACATTATGTAGGTCTTATCTTTTGAATAGAGAGAAAATTATACGATCAGTTTCTTGTTTCAACTCTCATTATCACTATGTATTGCTTTATTGTACTGATTGATTAATTCATCCAACCTCATCGACTGTCTGATCACATTTGGATGTAACAATCCACCGTATTCCCTTTCCATTAAATAAAGTTTGGCTCTAGCACCCTCTATTCTCTTTTGGATAATTTCTGGATTATTCATTACACTACCTCCTCAAATTAATATACTAGAGGTATATGTCAAATTCTATATTTTACAAATAAGTGCAGTACTATAAAGAAATGATTCTAATAAATACTAGAAGGAAGGTAATAATTACCTTACTATGCACTGCTAACAACAAAGCCATTTTTCTTTTCGTTGATTCGCTGCACCTTACTAATTAGGTTTCGGTATTCTTTTTGCGTTTCTAAAGATACCGTATGACGAAGCTCTTCGAACATTCCAACACATTTTATAATACATGATTCACTATTGATTTTTACTGAATGTTCTAAACTTTCCATTATATACTTTATACTAATCTCATATTTATTTCTTCTTATATAATAAAACGCTATCTCAGCCATCAAGTTGGTATATCTATCTTCGAAGATTTGTTGATTATAGGATCTAATCTCTAGCTGATGATGATCTCTACAATCTGATATTTTCCCCTCAAACTGCAGAAGAATATCATCCACGTTAAATTGGTAGTAATTAGCCGCTTGAAGGATTTTGAACAGACCTGAGAGGATCTCTTCCTCCCTTTGTTCAAGGTATGCCACATATTCAGGCAGCACCGTTATATCCCCTTTTAAAATTCTCAGCAAGCTAATATTAGCCCGTGCCCACTCCATACATTGATTCATAAGCTGCAAAGCTTCTTCCGTGTCTTCCCGAATCCAGTTCATATCCATATACATGTTAACATAATGTAAAGCCCTATCATAATCTCCTAGCTCTCTATAAACTACTGAACGTAACATGTAAGAGTATTGAATATATGAGAATAGTGGTATTTCAGGTTCCTTTTGAAGCCTGCTTTTTCTGGCACGGTCGTATTTAGCATGATATTGGATTGTTGCTTTATTCCCCATTTCCTTAGCCATTGCCATTACCTTATCCCAATGTCGTAAAGCACTATATGTATTCGCCAAATCTTTCAGCGCATCAAGCTGGTCCACCTCATCAAGCCGGTTAACAAACCCTTCAAATTGCACAGCTGCTCGCAAATTAGCATCCCGATCTTCACCCAAAGCGATCGTGAATAGCCTGTATTGGCAAAGGGCCAGCCGCTCTGAATGTTGATACTTCTCACTCTCAGCCACACTCTGATATAACATCGCTGCTGCTTTGTGCTTCCCTAGCGTAAAAAAATCTTCTGCAGTATCAAATAACGAAGGCGTATAAGATAAGCTATCCATCATGATCCCAACTACCCGTGCAATACTTTCCAGCTTATCCAGCTCTGCACAGCGATATAGAAATGGCCGAAGACGTCTCCAATTCGGATTGGAGTGAACAAAACACTCATCCACATACAAATCATAGTAGCAGCCTTCTTCTAATCCCATACCTTCTGTAATCCGATCTAATTGTTGCATGGCTATTGGGCGATTCCCATTGATGATATTACTGATCGTGCCTGAATTTACCTTAGACACCTCTGCGAACTGATTGATCGTTATCCCCTGCTTCTTGAGATAGTCTGCCAGTTCTGCACGAATGGTCATCTGCTTCATGATCAAAGCCACCTTCCGCCAACATAATTCATAGATAAGCAAATAGCATTTTAATAAATATATGTCTAATTATTCCAGTGGTCAAATACTTTTTTTCTATTCCTTTTCATTATGCAATTATTCGGTGATCAATGTATAGACTTTAGATTAGTAAAAGATAAAAACCACCAGAATACAAGGTGTAATAGACCTTTTCTGATGGTTTTTCTTATGATATTGCTATCAATAGTTATTCAATACATGCATTTAAATTCAACTAAGAGCTAGGTTTAATCATCATATTCAGCTTTTTAATATAAGGGTCTAGCGTTTCAATTAACTTCTCTTGGTTTTGAATCTCCTCTTTCGAAAGCCGATCCATATGAACACTACCATCTGCATCAAATACCTTAGCATCATAGCTTTGTAAGTCTATGATTAATCGTTCGATCTCCTCAAACTCTTTTTTAGTAAGCCTCTGTTCAGCTTTTTCAAGCAAGCCATTCCAGAAAGCATCACGATCTACAGATTGCACTGATTTCTTTGATGTTTTCGCTTCATTTATTTGTTCGAAATATGGTTCAAGCTTAGCCTGTAACTCTTTATATGCCTTCTGGTCCTTCACACCTAACTGTTCTAGGTGAAAGACGCCTTCAGCATCGGCCATTTGCAGATTATAAGATCCCAATTCCTCTAGTAAGGACATCAGCTTTGTGAATTCCTCTTCGTCAAAGCTTTGCTTCGCGTTTTGCAGTTTGGCTTCAAGCCTGTCATATTGTTGCTGGGTTACTCCTATCGTAGCAGCAGTTGCTGGGGATCCATACATGTTGTCTGCCAAATAATGATATCCGGCATAAGCTCCAGTAGGAATCAATAGTGCAGCCGCCATAATACTTGCCACGAGCCATTTCTTCATATGTCCTCCCCCTTGTTTGGCTACGGCCCTATTTAATATTTGCTCCTTCAGTTCCGGTGGGGCACTTATATTTCTCGCCTCTTCCTGCAGAACTGTCCGTAACTCTTCATTGAAATTCATGCAGGTCCTCCACCTTTCCCTTAAAAAGAGTATGATTGTCTGGCTTCTGACGAAGCTTCTGCAGTGCAGCGTGAATACGGGATTTCACGGTTCCGAGCGGAATACCTAGTATCACAGCACTTTCTTCCTGTGAATATTCGTTTAAATAATGCAGAATAATCACCTGCTTCAGCTTAAATGGAAGACGATCTACACTTGCTAGCAGGCGGCGGTTAGATAACCTGTCCACGACATCACTCGTGAAATCATGCTCCAGCATTAGATCTGTTTGTTCTACTTTTTTTACCATTCGGAGATGCGTCCATCTCTTTCTTCGATAGGCATGAATTTGCCGCATGACCACTCCCATCAGCCAAGGCTTAAAGGGGCGGTTTACGTCAAATTGTTCAAGAGAACGGTGCACCTGAATGTAAATCTCCTGAACGATATCATCCACATCGGAGGTTTCGCGAACGAGGAAATGAACGGTCTGATACACATCCTGGATCGTTGCTTCATATAGCTCACCATATGCTTCATGACTGCCGGCTAGCGTAAGCGCAATGAGCTGAGAATATTCATTTGGATGTTTCATCCCTCTCAATCCCTCCTTCGGTCTTACACTATATATTGGTAAATCAAAGAGATATCGTTCGATTTATTTTAACGAATTTAACCCAGCCTTTGAGCTGCATCAGGTTCAAGTGGTTTGACCGCCGCAATGGACCAAGCACCACGCGCTCTGGCATCACTCAAACTCTCCTTTCCCGCTAAATTTACTTAGCTAAGTAAATTCGCCTGTTAATACGCAATAATTCCAATTCTATTACAAGATACTAAAAAGAAAGAGAAAACCCCTTAACTTGACAAGCTTATTATAGCTTCTATATATTTTAGGAACTAAAGTAAATTGGAGCGTGGCTATGAGCACAGAGCAAGATAAACAATATGCTATCCATAAGGTTATGGAATCTATGGCAAATGTGCAGCAGAAATCCCAGTTCTTCATTGATATGATCACCAAGCAGGAGACCCTGACTCACAATCAGATCCTACTGCTGTTCCAGCTCAGGCTTATAGGTAGCTTGAACATTACTGACATCTCCGAACGATTCATTATTACACCAGGAGCCGCTTCCTCGATGTGCGATAAGTTGGAAGATGCCGGTCTTATCGAACGTGTGCGGACGAAGGAGGATCGCAGAGTCGTCAATATTGTCCTTACAGAACAAGGGAATCAGCGGATTCTCCATATCTTTGAAGCCTTTCCTACCTCGGATTTGGATAAAATCTCAGGAACCTTAGAACAAATAAATGTGCTAATGGATAAAATGATGAACTAAAAGCTTTTGGGTTATATATGCTGCC